>JAQGHS010000567.1 GCA_028291605.1 Planctomycetaceae bacterium
ATGGCCAGCTTTGTCGATTGAGTTCGCGCAGATAATTGGATCACCACTTCGACCGCCTTCATCTTCCCAACGCTGAATCGCCATGATCATTTCAACAGACACGTTTTGCTCCTATTCGCGTGGCGCGCCGAATCTCGCATTGAGCGATTCCGGGGACGCCGCACGACCGGTTTCGTCCCGGCTGACGGGAGATTTCGTCGAGATCTGCGGGATACATACGACTACGTTCACGAAATGGAGTCTGAGATTCGCTCTCGTTGTGCCGCTCACTCATAGAGGACAGAAAACCGTTCTGCCCTCGGCTGACGGTCATCAACATTCTCCGACACACTTGCACGCAAGATCCAGGCCATTCTCTCGTGGTCTTGCATTAGAGCTGTGAGCAGGGCGGCAGAACCTACATCAAGACAGTTCTGCAAAGATGACGCGAGCGATGTCTTGATAAACCGTATAACGGTCCCATGATCCTCAAGCAGGTCATGTATCATGCTCTTCGCCGAAGGGAACACGTGAGGACGTTCAACGAGTGCGGTTCGCTGAAGGTACTCCGTCATTGTGCCGACGGCTTTGACTCCAAGCGCCCTTGTGCGCTCGGCTACTCTATCAATATTCTCTGCGACGGTCTCGTACTGCTCTTCGAACAGAGCGCGAAGTTCTCGAAACCGGGCGCCTTCAACGTTCCAGTGGCAGTTGCGCAACTTAATGTACAGCACATGTTCGTCCGACACTATCTGGGTTAACACGTCGATCGTGGCCCCCAGAGTTGTGGCTGCGATGCCAATTCCCGGCGACGGCGACGCTGTCTGCACAATTGAGCCTCCTTGTTTGGTCAGCCTGGCCACTCGCATCTTTTATCCGGTTCACCGGATGAGTGTTTGCGGAGTCCCTGTCACGTATCCCGCCCACGACGGCACATAGCCCTGAAGAAGCAGCTTGGCGACCTCGACTATGATTGAGCAATCTGTGGGCCTCGCCTTCTACCATGACAGACGCCACGAGTGTAGGCAGTTGACAGGAAATGTTGAGACAATGGCTGACGCGAACCTGTGCCTGATAAAGCTTTCGGGAGTTGAGTGGGCATTAATGGCCAACGCTGTGCGATTTAAGGCAGCATAAAGCTATTTCCTGCGTTTCCGGTTGTTTCAGCAAGCCGCAATAGGTGGTATGAACGGGTGCCTCGACGCGGCTTTCCCAAAAGTCGGCGAGAGTTTCAATTGAAGGGTCATTCCAGTTGAGGTCGTGTCCTCTTCCAGCGTAGACGAGGAAAGTTCCGCAGCGGCGGCCAAGCTCATTGCGGTTTTCACAACTTCAGGGCGACCGATTCAGCTTTCACGGCCGTTAGTCGCGATTGACACTGCTATTCTGCGTCAATATTCCCCGGAACAGCATCGCCGCAAGGGAGGTAGTTGCCGAGAACTTAGGTGCGGGCACTCGCCTCCCGCAAGCGGCGGCGTGTAAGCCGTTAGCCGTAAGTTTCAACATCCGGCCCCCAATTGAGGTTTACGGAAGAGCAGGACCTCGCGTTTCTGACGAGACTAATCCCACTCGAACGGGAAACGCCCAACTCGCTGAGGTGATCTGCCGAAGCGGCCTAAGAAGTCCCTGGCCACCGAAAAGGTGCGACAGGCGTCCATCAACTCAAAGCGATACCGCCCAAGCGGGCCAGAACCAGCAAAAATGCAATTGCGGGGACGCCATCTTGTTCTGACTGTAAGGCTGAGGGGCGATTTGCTGACAAGATTGCTGACAAGGCACCAAAGTCGCCCTACTTGCCGGATCAGAACCAGGTTGTTCTCCTGACAAAACTGCTGACAAGATCGTCGTTTCGAAACGTCTTATCGCCGCAAGTCTATGAAAGTGGGTGGTGAGCGCGGTAGGAATCGAACCTACAACCTACTGATTAAGAGCGAGTACGTGTCAAGTCTTTTCTGTCTCGTCCGTGTATTTTCTTGTGCTTGGGTCCCAATCATTTAACGAAACGGACTGATGAGACAAGGTCGCACGGATCATACGGTGTCGTTTGCTGACAAAACTGCTGACAAGGATCCGTCGCTATTGACCTGCTGACGCTAGCTCAGTAGGTTTAACGACCGTACGATCCTCTACGGAGGCGGGGCTTAGCGTCTGCGCTGCCGATAAACCTTATCTAACGGCAGCTTTACTGCAGAGTACGGACCCGAGGAGCGCAAGCGAAAGGATGGATGGATGGTTCTCCGCCACGAGGCCCCGTCCCGTTTCGATCGAGGTCAGCGAGTCATATTCGTGCCCGTCAATGGGGCTGCCCGTTGTCGACAGAAATGGCACTTTGCACTGAGGACATTCCAACGACCCTGCATAATAGAAACCGCCGCTACGGTATCTTTTCACGCGTGCTGTCACGCCGTTCTAGCGGCGATCCACAGGCGCATGGCTGCCCGGCTTTAAGAAGTGGGGCTGTCCCTAAACGTTGCGAAGCCATGATGTTTTCCTGCTCCTGATCCTTCGTTGCGTTCGACCTCTGCTGCTGGAGGCGATTGGCTAACCCGCATCCGGGAGGCGATGAATGCTTCAGCGAACTCTCTGGTACCCGCCACACTGCTGGGCGCCGACCTTCATGCCGTTGAGAGTTCCAGCGCGCATGTTGCGCACGGTCCCTGATTGAAACTTCAGTTGCTCTCAGCTTCCTCGACCGTAGGGAGTTCGTGTTCCATCACTTCACATCTTCACGATTGTTTTGCGCGAGAGTCAAGTTGCTCTACGACCTTACGACTTGGTTCACGATTACAAACCTTTCCGGCCGCCAACGCCCAAGTGTGTCCCACGGGAAAAGACGATGGAAGCACCAACACCACGAAACGCACCAGCCCGCAAGGGCCACGCACAACAGAAGCCGAGGCCCGTCCGCTCAGACGAGCCCCACCCGTACCCTGATCCCAACATGGCCAGCCGCACGCATGGGCTAATCATCGATGCTGTGAGCGAGTTGCTGCGCACGGCGGGCACAATGACGATGCTGGGGACCTAATCGAACTCGCGATGCGCTACACGATGGCAAAGGTATCTCGAAGTTCGTTGAGGGAGACTTCAACGACTGGCGGGCTGATCTGGCGACCGCATGGCCGAAGCAGGGGCGTCCTGACTCAGGTCATTGAGCCGGTTGGGATCGCTGAAGATACGGGCAATTCGCATGAACGCTGTCGGCATGGGTTCCACGCCTTCAGCGCATCTCCCGAGCAGATAACGCTACCTGCCTACGTTCCGAACGCTTCAGCACTCCATCCGACGGGTACAGCGGCACTGCCGTGTTCCGTTGCGAGCGCGCTAATGTCGCTCTTAATACAGTCGCTATCCCTTTCGCGGAAGTTTCAGGCGCCAAAGTGTGCTCGTATCGCTTATTTAAACCAAAATTTCTCCTAATTTCTGTTAATTTTTTGACAAACGTCCTCGTCATCACGTACTGTCACGGTTTGAACCTTGCTAACTCACGACCAAGCGGTTATCGTTACACCAAATGAACAGCGCCCTTCCGGATCGTTCGCAGACCATTCGAGTCAGTGTCATATCGAGCGATACGACAATGGCGGGCTGGTTGTCGTCCATGCTGGGAACCGCTTTCCAGGTACTTCCGGCGGAGGCAGCAGAAGAAAGGGCAGAGGAGCGAATCGACAGGTCGCTTTGCTGCGATGTCCTGATCCTTGATTACGATCACCGGCCGGTCCGCTCAGAGGAGTGGTACGGTGCGTTGGGGCAGAGTGGGCCCCCTGTCGTAATGCTCGCGGCCGAGCGGAGTCGATCGCAAGGGATGGGTCTCGGCGAGCTTGGCCAACACACTTTCGTGAGAACGCCAATATCCGGTCCTGAGATCAAGGCGGCTATCCGAAGCGCGTTTCACCGCCGTTTCGATGGCGAAGAACCCGGGATCCCGGTACGCCAACCAGAGTGCCCGACTAGCCTCGACCAACTGATTGGAGCCAGTGTTCAGATGCAATCGGTGTATAAGCTGATCCACAAAGTCGCTAACGTGGAGGCTTCCGTTCTCGTCACCGGAGAAAGCGGCACAGGCAAAGAGCTGATTGCGCTCGCGACCCACAACGTAGGGAACCGCTCAAGGCGTCCGTTTGTAGCAGTATCGTGCGGTGCCATTCCCGACTCTCTTATAGAAGCTGAGTTGTTTGGTCATGAGAGGGGCGCCTTCACGGGCACAGTAGGAAGCCGTCAGGGATATCTCGAGCAGGCTGGCGACGGAACGCTCTTCCTCGATGAAATTGGTGAGCTCAAGCTGCAAACGCAGGTTAAGTTGTTGCGGGTCCTGCAGCAGAAAGAATTTAGCCGACTGGGTTCCAGCAAGCCGATTCCGCTGCGAGCACGAATCGTACTGGCTACCAATCGCGACCTCGCTCAGATGGTGGCTGCCGGCGAGTTCCGCGAGGATTTGTTCTATCGGATCAACGTTATCAACATCTCGGCTCCGGCCCTGCGTCAGCATCCCGCGGACATTCCCCAACTGGCTCAACACTTGATGCGGCGATATTCAGAATCGTTCCGGAAGCCTGTGGACAGCATCGCGCCGGACGCCATTGCCTTGCTACAGAGTCATTCCTGGCCGGGAAACGTCCGAGAGCTGGGGAACGTCATCCAGCATGGCGTGATTATGGCTGAAGGGTATTCGATTCAGATAGCAGATCTGCCTGACTCCTTTCAGGAACTAGGGGGGAACGGCTATGAAGATGATCTTCCCGCAGGTTCATTCGAGCGTCTCTTGCGAGGTTACAAAGTCAAACTCGCGAATGACGCCATCGCGCAGTGCATGGGAAACAAGACCCTTGCGGCGCAAAGCCTTTCTATTTCCCGATCTTACCTTCATAGACTCGTCCGTCCGCCCGGGGAGCTTGCGGATGCAGAGGGATCTAGTCTGGCCGGACTGCATATGACTGCGCCCGCCTGCTAGCTTGCACAGTGCTAGAAGAAGCCGCCCCAGCAGGGCGACACCAGCGGTGTTGGCCCGGGTGTTGAAGAAGGCTCAACAGAAACCGTTTGACGGCAGCACGCACTGGTCTTGCCGAAAGATGGCGAAAGCAACCGGACTGAGCCCCACCACGGTTCATAGAATCTGGGCGAAGACCAGACTAAAGCCCCATCGACTGGACCGTTATATGGCGTCGAACGATCCGGCTTTTGAAGAGAAAGCGGCTGACATCATCCCGCTGTATATGGACCCGCCGCAGCATGCAGCGGTCTTCTGCGCGGATGAAAGGACGGCTATTCAGGCACCGGACCGGCTTGATCCTGTCCTGCCCCTTTCACCTGGCCGCGCCGAGCGACACGGCTTCGAGTATCACCGCCAGGGAATCCTGTCGCTGTATGCGGCGCTGGATGTGCGGACGGGCGAAGTGCACGGCAAGACGGCGCGACGCCACACCAGCGTCGACTTCGTTGCGTTCCTCGGCGAAATGGTGGAGAAGACGCCCGCCGGCACGGAGATCCATATCGTGCTGGATAATCTCTCGGCGCACAAGACGCAAACCGTCCGGGACTTTCTCGAACAGAACCCGCGAGTACGGTTCCACTTCACGCCTACCTATTCGTCCTGGCTCAACCAAGTGGAGTTGTGGTTTGCCAAAATCCAGCGCAATGTGATCGCACGCGGAGTCTTTACTTCCGTTGCAGATCTTTCACGCAAGCTCCTGATATACATCCGAGCCTACGCGAAATCGGCCAAACCGTTCCACTGGACCATCAAGGTAACGGATGAGCGAAACATTCACTAGCAGGCTGCTGAAAAACAAAACGAGTAACCTGGGCGCACAAAAAGACGCCTGGATACTATGCGCGGCGCAGACATACACCAAAACGAGTTGTTCAGTTATGGCTCATTAGAAGAGCGGATCC
>JAQGHS010001002.1 GCA_028291605.1 Planctomycetaceae bacterium
ATTTTGAATCTGGATGAGGCGGTGATGAGGAGATGACTGGTAGGACGGGCACTCTTGCCCGTCTGCATGGTGATCCGATTTCAAGTTTTGAAATGAAGAAGATTTAGCCACGGATTAACACGGATGAAACACGGATTTTCGCATCAATTTAGCGCAATGACGTAAAAACAGTTTTCACTGGAATGGTCTTCTTAAATCTTCGTGTCCTTTGTGACCTTCTGTTCCAATCTCATTTTTGAACAGAAGGCCACAAAGGACACGAAGAAATACGGAAGATGGGAAGTGACAAATGCGAGATGGGCAGGAGTGCCCATCTTACAGACTCCGTGGTAACCACTCGACTGATGTAAGGCCAACTTTGATGACGTTCCCAAACCCGTTTAACATCGCTACTAATCGTCGCCAATTCCTGTCTCAATCGGGGCTGGGCTTGGGGTCGATGGCACTGGCCAGTCTCTTACAACAAGACTGCCAGGGCGCCGAAGAAAATCCCTTCCAAGGGATCCTCTCGGCACCGCACTTTCCGGCGAAGGCCAAGCGCATCATTTACCTCTTTATGAGCGGTGGTCCGTCGCAACTTGATTTGTATGACTACAAGCCGCTGTTGAAGGAGAAGAATGGCCAAGACCTTCCTGAAAGTGTTCGACAGGGACAACGCCTGACGGGAATGACGGGCAATCAGGCCACATTGCCGCTGGCGGGTTCGCTCTTTAAGTTCGCGCAGCATGGCCAGTCCGGAGCCTGGATTAGCGATCTGCTGCCGTGGACGGCGAAGATGGCGGATCAACTCTGTTTTGTGAAATCGCTGCACACTGAAGCCATCAATCACGACCCGGCGATTACCTTCTTTCAGACCGGTTCGCAGTTGGCCGGCCGGCCGTCGATGGGGGCCTGGCTGAGCTATGGCCTGGGCAGCGCCAATCAGAATCTGCCCGCGTTTGTCGTGATGATTTCCAAGGATCGCATCGATCAGCCGCTGTATTCCCGGTTGTGGGGCAACGGCTTTTTATCGAGCATTCACCAGGGAGTCCAGTTCCGTGCCGGCCCTGAGCCCGTGCTCTATTTAGATAACCCGGAGGGCATTTCAACCGCCAGCCGACGCAAGATGCTCGATCGACTGGCAGAGCTGCAGCAACTGGAATTCGAAGCGATCGGTGACCCCGAAATCCGCTCGCGCGTGGCGCAATACGAGATGGCGTTTCGGATGCAGACGAGCATCCCGGATGTCATGGATTTGTCTAAAGAAACCGCAGCGGTCTTCGAACTCTATGGTCCCGAGGCGAAGACTCCCGGAACTTTCGCCGCCAACTGTTTGTTAGCCCGTCGTATGGCCGAGCGTGATGTGCGATTCATCCAGCTCTATCACCCGGGCTGGGATCATCATGGCGGCTTGCCGAATGCCATTAAGCGGCAGTGCAAGGACATCGATCAAGCCAGTTACGGCCTGATCACGGACTTAAAACAACGTGGGATGCTGGACGACACACTCGTTGTCTGGGGGGGCGAATTTGGCCGGACGAATTATTCCCAGGGCAAGCTGACCGCGACTGACTATGGCCGAGACCATCATCCGCGGTGCTTCACAATGTGGATGTGTGGCGCGGGGGTTAAGCCGGGGATCAGTTACGGGACGACGGATGATTTCGGATACAACGTCGCGACCGAGCCGGTCCACGTGCATGACCTACAGGCGACGCTGTTAAATCAACTGGGCATCGATCACGAGCGGCTGACTTATAAGTTCCAGGGGCGGTATTACCGTCTGACTGATGTGCATGGGCGCGTGGTGAAGGAGATACTGGTGTAGCCGAAGTCACCAAGACTTCGAGAGACGGTTAACAAATACGGCCAGAACTCTTGGCGAGTTCTGCTACGAAGATGTATAGCAAAACACAATCGGACCGCCGCCCCTGAGGTCGGCAGTCCGATTATGGCTGCTTAAATCGCTATGAAAACGATCCAGCAAATATTAGGGAGCAGCAGGGGCCGGGGGAGCAGTCGGAGCTGGGGGAGGAGCGGCAGTCGCTCCGGCATTGACGCCAGCTCCAGCACCATTGGTGCCAGCACCCGCGTTGACTCCGGCACCGGCGCCATTGACGCCTGCGCCGGCATTAATTCCAGCACCCGCGCCAGCTCCGTACACACCAACTCCGGCGTTGACTCCGGCTCCGGTGTTCACGGCGGCACCATTGTTCCAGGTACCGTTGTTGTTCCACGTGCCGACGCTGCCATAGCCACTCGTATAATTGGTGTAGCCGCCACCGTAGTAGCCGCCGTTCGAATAGCCGTAGCCACCACGACGGTGACCGCAGCAGCGGCGACCCGCTTCCGCGTCCGTAGCGACCATCGTCACACAAGCCAAGGCCGCACACACACTAGCAATTGTCAGTAATCGACGAGACATGTTTAATCCCCCTAAGAAATTGGACATTTCGAACTGCCGATCGATCACCTCGATCAATCGCAGCGTTCCACGCGATAGAAGCTTGGTTCGAGATCGCGACTGCGATCCTGCGAACGTAACGGTCGGCGCGACACGTCGGCTTCCAGGCGATGAAATTCACTCAGTCAGTCTTTTGGCAAATCGCATACCGCTGCCTCTGAGGAGAGTCTTTCGACTGTCAGGAAATGGATCTGATCACCAGATCGACGAGTCAATACGCGAGCGGAGCCGGAGGATAGCTCACATAAGCGGTACTTCTGTAGGGGCTGCCGCCCACATAGCCGCTGCTGGCATAATAGCCACCAGAGTAATAGGCGTTAGTATAGTAGCCACCGCCGGAGCAACCACCCGCATAACCCGCATAGCCACCTCGGTAACCGCAGCCACCAGAGTAGCACCCACCCCGGTAACCACCACCACAGCCGCCACGATATCCGCAGCCACCGGAGTAACCACCGCCGCAGCGTGAGCGGCAACAGCGACCAGCTTCGGCTTCACTCGCAAACATGCCCAGGCAGGCCAAGGCTGCACAGACGCTAGCGATTGTCATGATACGACGAAACATCTTTATTCCCCCTAGAAACTCAACATTTCGAACTGCTGATCGACCACCCTGATCGAACCCAGCGTGACACGTAAGAATTTTGGAAGTCGCGACTGCGATACTCGGAATAGCGCGGTCAAGGATGGAACCCGATCGCTTTCCTGAAATTTGCCCGTTCACCCCAATTGGCAAATTGCGTACCAGCTCCGTAGTCGATTTTTCCGGTAAATGTGCCCAGGATTTGATCGGCAAGCAGCCATTGAGGTTGATGGGAGATCAAGCAATTTGGGGAGATTTGCTCCCTGCTCTATAATGGGTGAAGTTGCATCTCTGGAACCTCGCGAATTCGCCCTCCCGGGCCTGCGAGATCGCGGTGTGAAGG
The DNA here is from genome assembly GCA_028291605.1 of Planctomycetaceae bacterium. GTDB lineage: Bacteria > Planctomycetota > Planctomycetia > Planctomycetales > Planctomycetaceae > JAKFVC01. The sequence goes on from JAQGHS010001002.1 coordinate 3,370, forward strand.
AGGCTAACTCACAGCCCAAGTTAGAATTGCGCCATGTGCACAAGGCGAATAACGACTGACATTCTCCCTTGATTACTGAAAGATGAAGTGACGCATTGACCAGACCATTTCGTGGGGCGGCAGCCATTCGCTGCGTGGCCTTCGACGCCGTCGGGACCCTCATTTATCCCGAACCTTCGGTCTCCAAAGTTTATTGGAATGTCGGGAGGCAGTTTGGATCACAGCAGACTCTCGACCAGGTGCGAACGGAATTCCAGCAGGCCTTTCAGGATCTGGCTGGGGGTGCGCGGGGAGATTACTCCACCAGCGAAACCGAAGAAAAAGAGCGTTGGCGACACATCGTCAGTCAGGTGCTGTTTGATGTGATAGATCCGGATGCCTGTTTCGAAGACCTGCACGCTCATTTCGGAAAGCCGTCGGCCTGGCGGACCTTTCCCGATGTTGCCGAGACGCTTCAGCACCTGGATGCACAAGGCATCGAAGTCCTGGTCGCCAGCAATTTTGACGAACGGTTACATCCCCTCTGCGACGAACTGCCCGAACTGAGGCTGTTGCGGAAAAGAGTGGTCTCAGCGAGCATTGGTTGGCACAAGCCGAGTCCCCATTTTTATACGCATCTGATCGAAGTCGCCGGTTGCCCGGCTGATCAGATTTTAATGGTCGGCGATGATCTGGAGAATGATGTTGTGGCAGCACAGGCCAGTGGCCTGCCGGCGGTGTGGATTAATCGGGAGGGTGGCTCGTCCGAGGCGGCCATCAGCGATCTGCGGCAGCTTGTGGAGAGAATCGCGAATCAATCGTGCGTTTAGGATGAAAATCGTAGTTTGCTCCACGAACGAAACGCTTCGAAGGATTCGACGCAATAAAAGAGTTTGCGTGCAATCAGGTTTGAGTTGCTTGAAGGACCGTCGCTCCGCGGCGTCAGTTTTGTTCCACGTCGAATTTGATTGTATCGCTAATTGTGATGGTACGTCGTGCCCTTTGACGCGTTTCGTTCGCGGAGCGAACAACGACTTTCTTTGAACTCACTCTACACAGGACGTCCCTTGCGAGAATACCGGCATCTTGTCACGACGACCGATGGACTGAAGTTGTCCGTCCGCGAGTACCTGCCCGAGGGAGCGGTTCCGCGGCGCAATTTGCTGTTCATCCACGGTGCGTGCGAGCATGGGGGGCGCTATGCGGAACTGGCCGAGGCAGCGACTGCCGCCGGTTGGAGGCTGCTCATCCCCGATCATCGCGGGCATGGTCTGTCGGAGGGGATTCGGGTCCATGTCGGGCGCTTTGATGAATACCTCGATGACGTTCGGCTGCATTGCCGTCATTTCTCCCTGGTACCGGAACACACCGCCATCATCGGACACAGCATGGGTGGCTTAGTGGTCGCACGCCTACTGGAGTCGAACACGGAGCTCGCAGGTGCCGCCTGCCTGTTGTCGCCTTATCTCGGTCTGCAGATACAGGTCGATGCCTTCACCCTATTCATCGGAAGGATCCTCGCCTGGGTCTGGCCGTGGTATCGTTTCAAGTCACGCGTTCGGGCGAACGATTTATCTCCCGACCCGTACTATCTCGA
>JAQGHS010001003.1 GCA_028291605.1 Planctomycetaceae bacterium
TGGTCGAGCATGACCCCTCCCGTGCCGCAAATCGGCTCGATTTCCGCTGGACTGAAAATCGAAACGTTCGGATGTGTACTGAGCATGTCGGGCAGAAGAATCTCTGCCGAACTGTCTGGTGCGATGTCCGGACAGACTAGAAGTCTGCCCATGAGTGTATCCAAGCCGGTGGGCAATGTGAACAGTTAGAGCCGTTCTGACTTATGGTCATCGCCCCGTGGCCGACGCTGCCCGCGTCGGATGGCAGACGCTAGCAGCGTCGGCCACGTCACTGCCGGACAGGGCAACCTTGTGAAGAACATTTCGGCGTCATGGGAGGGTGAGGCTCCTGCCGAACCGCAAGCGTTATTCGACCCTCGATAGACTATCCGGTTCGGCAGGAGCCTCACCCTCCCATTAAGTCAAATCACGACCGGTACCTCGACTCATTTGATCGTCAAGCGATCAAACACGCTCTACAGCACTCTCGCCACCACCAGCGTCCGGTCGTCCGATGCTGGCTGGCCTTCGGTGTGAGCTTCCAGCTCGCGCAAGACCGCCGCAACGACGTCCGTTGGTTCGTCGTTGCAACATCCCAGCAATGCATCCAGCCGTTCCGTGCCGAACAGTTGGCCCTCCAAGTTCGACGCTTCGACGATGCCATCCGTGTAGAGGATCAATTGATCGCCGGGGATTAGTTGCTGGATCGAATCGGCAAATTCCACTTCCGGAGCGACACCTAACGGCAGCCGCTGAGCTCGATCCAATTGGGTCACCGCGTGATGTCCGCAGCCACGCACTCGAGGCGGGTTATGCCCCGCAGATGAATACGCGAGCTGTCGAGTTTTTGGATCGAAGATGCCATAAAACGCTGTGACGAAAGTGCCGTTGTCGCCGACGTAATGCGTCACCAGCTTCTCGTTGAGATAGGCCAGCATCTGGCTCGGCGGGTTCGGCGGGCCGGGGTAGTTGTGAGCAATACTGTGCATGACGGCCATCATCACCGCGGCCGGCGTGCCATGCCCGCTGACGTCAGCGATCAAGATTCCCCAACGCCCATCGGGCAACGGGAAGAAGTCGTAGTAGTCGCCGCCGGCGCGTCGTGCGGTCTGATAGTTGGCGGCCAGTTTCAGATGGGGGATTTCGGGCAGGTCGCTGGGCAGCAGCGAACGCTGGATATCAGCCACTGCCTTCAGTTCACGGTCGACTTCTTCATACGCCTTCTGGATCTGATCGGCGAGGACCAGGTTGTGGGTGGCTCGACCAAACAGATTGGCCATCCAGACGGTCTCGGGCAGCCGTTCGGGATCGAAACCGTTGGCGATCGAGCGGGCCTGAATGGTCATGTTCAGGGCAACCCCCTGATCCAACAAGGGTATCGCCTGCAGTGAAAGTTGTCCGTCCAGAAACTTTACCGCGGGATCATTGGGGGCCAGGTCGAGTTGATCGATGATCCGCGGTTCGTCGCCGTAGATCAGTTCGGCCAGGATGCCGCCCTTCAGTAAGGGAAGTTTCTCCGGCTGTGCCCAGGGATTGATTTCGGTCTGCCATTCACTGAACCGCGTGACGCGATACCAGGGCCACTCGAGCCCCCGGCGGCTGAGCGACAGGCGTCGGTCGACTTCCGGATGCAACTCAGTGATCCGCGCGGCGTACTGGCGAACCATCTCTTGAGGATCGCGTGAGGTACTCATCTCGCGCATCATTTCCATGATGGACTCGAGACGTTGTTCCCAGGGGACCGAGGTCAGTTGGGGTTGCGGGTGAATCACGGGCATGGTGGGCTCATTCTTTCGTGGCGGACGCTGCTAGCGTCCGTAACTCCGTGGCGTTTCTTACTAAATCACCGACGCTGGCAGCGTCGGCCACGGGGTCGGAAATCAAGTTGCGGCCCGCACTTGGATCTCATTCCCTTCGACTCGGACTTCAAACACTTGCTGGCAGATCTTGCCCTTGGGATTATTCATCCACGTGCCGTTACAAACACTGAAACTCCAGTCATGCCACGGACAGGTGACCGACCCGTTCTCAACATACCCGGAGGCCAGCGACGCGCCCATATGAGGGCAAATGTCATCGATAGCCGTATAGTGGTCATCGATGAAAAACACAGCCACCACGCGGTCGTTGACCCGAAAGGCGCGGCCTTCACCGGCCGGGATCTCACCCACTTTGGCGACAGTTTGGAATTCGGACATACTGCTGCAGGACTCCTCAAATCAGCCGCAGGGCGCTAGCCCACGGTTCGGAATAACAATCGACATTACCAGTTTCTAAATCAAACAAGGTCAAGCAGGATTTAGCCACGGATGAACACAGATTAAACACGGATTTCATACTCAGATACTGCCAAGCGTAATCAACTCCCAAGCTTAATCCGTGTTTGATCCGCGTCCATCCGTGGCTAAAAACTCTTCATTCATAAACATCATTTCGGTGCATTGACTGCTTGGATTTCCTCATCCCAATAGGGCGGCAAAGTATCCCACGGATTCGGCAGCTTGTCGTCGGTGACATACACGTATCCCAGATGTTTCTGAGATGCCGCGTGCATCGAGGTTCGCATGCCATCCGCTTTGTTCACATGATACGCCAATCCGTAGAACCGTTCCGCAGGATATTTCTTCGCCCAGGCGGGAGGCGAGTATTTCTCCAAACCCTCGCCATTCTCGATGACACAAATCGTATCCGCGATGTTCTTCGAAAAGTATTCCTCGGCACAGGTTGTTCCCGGATTCGTGACGATGAACGCCCGTGGGAACTTCGTTCTCGCGTAATTGGCCAGATCGAGATAGAAGTCGGACCGAGCTGCCTCGCTGGATTGTTCGTCGAAAAAGAATCCTTGGATCGTGGGGTAAAACTTGAGCCACTGGTCAATGTCATGTTTGATCTCGGCAGCGGTACGTTTTGCATAACTGGTTGACACATAGCCAATGATGGTAACTTTGGCCGCCTGCGCCTCCTGGATGATGGTCGTGTAGGCCGGATCGATGGCCGTTCCCGGTCCATTCCCCGGATTGGCGATGGCGACCACCGGCGTCTTGGCTCCCACAGCGATCAGCTTGTGCCACGTCTGTAATCCCTCGCCAGCGGGATAGAAGTACGCCGGTACCAGCAACTTGATTCCGGCCCGAGGTGGAGCGGCGGACGTCGGGGCATGGCCGGCATACAATGCCAGAAGCATGGCCGCTGCAACGAGCCACAATCTGCCGTAACTTGCTTGCATTATTGTTCTTTCCCAAATCGCTTTGCCCGCACTGCAGCATGCAGTTTACCCTGCTGGTTGTGAAAGCAGCAGCGTGAGCCTGTGTTTGTCGAGCGTACGATAATCCCGAATTATGAGCGGATCGGGACAATTGGCAACTGTTTTTAAGTAGGACACTTCGTGACATCGGCCGATCCCGCCTTGTTAGCAATTGGGACTTAGAACGGCCAATTTCGAAAACTCGTACGCCCGATACCTAGCCCAAAGACATCGAACAATGCCGATTTGTTTGACGTTCCGTGGCTGCCGCTATACGCTGTAGCTTCCATTGCCATTTCGACTTAATCCTGACGCCTCACCCAGGAATCGAGCTATGTCCCGAACTGCGTTTTATCCCCTGATTCTGGCTTCCGGCCTGCTGATGCTGGCGGGAGTCGTCGGCATTTCTCGCCCCTCCACGGCTGCCGAGGCCGCCGCCGCGAAGAAAACGGCGTTTGATCTCGAAAAACGCGTTCCCTGGACGACCTCGCGGTTGAAGGGATCACCCGAACCGTTGCCTCCCTATCAGACTCAGGTCGCCTTTCCCAAGTTGAAGTTCGATGAACCGCTCTGTTTGGCTCCGGTGCCGGGACAAGACCGCTTTCTGATCAGCGAGCGACATGGCAAGATTTTCTCGTTCGCGAACAAGCCTGATACTGCTGAGAAAGATCTGGTGATCGACGTCGGCACGGTCGTTTACGGTTTGGCCTGCCATCCTCAATATGCGAAAAACGGTTTGATCTATGTCGTCTGCTTGAATGACGTGATGCCGCCACATCCGGAAGGCACACAGCTTGTCCGCTATCACGTGCCTACCGGCAAGGTTGCCGCGGATCCTGCCAGTCGGCAATTGTTGATGACGTGGCCGTCGGGTGGTCACAACGGCGGGTGCCTGCGGTTTGGTCCTGACGGTGACCTCTATATCGCCACGGGCGATGCCAGCGGAATCGCGGATGAACTGCAGACGGGGCAAGACCTCACCGATCTGCCCGGCTCGATCTTACGCCTTGATGTCGATCATCCTGACGCGGGTAAGAACTATGGCATTCCGAAGGACAATCCATTCGTCGGAAAGCCGAATATCCGGCCTGAAATCTATGCCTATGGGCTACGACAAGTCTGGAAATTTGGATTTGATCCTCAAGGCACCTTGTGGGCCGGTGAGATCGGCCAAGACTTGTGGGAAGCGATTCACATCATCGTACCCGGCGGCAATTATGGCTGGAGCGTTCAGGAATCCGCTCATCCGTTCCGGCCAGAACGAAAGCTCGGTCCGACCCCCATCCTGCCGCCCATAGTCGAACATCATCACATTGATTTCCGGTCGATTACCGGCGGGTTCGTCTACGGTGGATCACGCTTGCCCGAGCTGAAGGGCATGTATATCTATGGTGACTACGACACGGGCAAAATCTGGGGCTTGCGATACGACTACGCGACGAAGAAGGTGACCGAACATCGGGAACTGGCCGATGGCAATCTGCGCATCGTCGAATGGGGTCAGGATTCCAAGGGCGAGATGTACCTGGTAGACCATATCGGCGGTCAGCTCCATCAACTGGTCAAGGCACCGGTGGCCAAGGTTACCAGCGATTTTCCCAGAAAGCTGAGCGACACGGGACTCTTTACTTCGACAAAGGATCTGATCCCGGCTCCGGGGCTCGTTCCCTATTCGGTGAATTCGCAGTTGTGGTCAGACGGTGCTCAGAAGGACCGCTGGCTGGCGATTCCGGGAGACGCCAAGATTGAGTTTGAGACGATCACCTACCCGGGGGCGATTCCTGGACCTCGTCCCGGTTTCCGTTTTCCAGACGGGACTGTCGCCGTGAAGAATTTCTCGATCGAACTTGAACCGGGGAATCCCAAAAGTTTGAAACGACTGGAGACCCGTGTGCTGGTGTTCGAGCAACTTGCCGGCAACCAGGAAATGGGCGATCAACACTGGCAAGGTTACACATATATTTGGAACGATGAGCAGACCGACGCCACCCTCGCCGACAAGAACGGCCAGGACGCGAAGTTGACCATCAAGGATGCCAAGGCACCCGGTGGTCAGCGCGAGCAAGTCTGGCATTTCCCCAGCCGGGCGCAGTGTACGATGTGCCATACGATGCCGGCGAAATTCGTGCTCGGCTTGAATACCATTCAACTCAACAAAGACCATGACTACGGGAATGGTAAAGTCGCGAATCAATTGGCTGCCTGGGGTCACCTGGGCCTGTTTACCGAGCCGCTGAAAACGCCACCTAAAGAACTGCCCAAGCTGGTCGATTACCGCGATCAGAAGGCGAGTCTCAACGATCGAGCCCGGTCATATTTGCAGTCAAACTGTACTCATTGCCACATGCGCTGGGGCGGGGGTAATGCCGAGTTCCAGTTGTTGTACGATCTGGCCCTCGATAAGACCGGCACGGTCGATGTGAAGCCCGCCCACGGTGCGTTCGGATTGAAGAATCCGGCCCTTCTGTCGCCGGGACACCCCGAGCAGTCGTTGATCTCGCACCGGATGACGTTGCCGGGTCTCGGCCGGATGCCGCATATTGGTTCGAACGTGATCGATCAGGAAGGGGCGAAGCTGATTGAAGAGTGGATTGCGTCATTAAAGGCCAGCAAGAAGTGACGATGGCCCGCAGGGCCCGGCGTCGTGGGATAGGCATCCTGCCTGTCATTTGTCACCTCAAGTGACAAACCCGAAGTCCATTCAACGTACGATTGCCACCTGGATCACCATGACTCGTCGCATTGTCGCTGCGCGATCGACAGGCAGGATGCCTATCCCACGATGTCGGGTGGCGGCGCTTCAATCACGCGCATCGTGCGCCATTTGCCGTACTGAAAGCGCAGTCCCAATCCCAGCCCCAGCACTACGACAAATGCCGTACAGGCACTCCAGGCGGCCAGCACACCCCAGTCATAGTACTTCACCCCGATCCACGTCGGCACGACCATGATCAGCCAGCCGGTCAGGAATGAAAACAGCATGGCAAAGCGGGTGTCGCCCGCACCGCGTAGTGCCGACCCAAACACAATCGCCATCGCGTCGAACAGGGAATAGGCCGCGACAAACCACAGCAGTGTGATGACAATGGGTCTAATGACCTTGAATTCTTCGGCATTGGATTCGACCGCATACGGAGCCAGAATCAGGTCCGGTAAGCCAACATAGACGAGCCCAAACGTCAACATGTAGATCATGGCAATGCCGACACCGATCCAGGTCGTTCGCGCGGCAGCGTCCGGTCGTCCTTCGCCAATCCGCTGGCCAACCAGAATCGAGACTGCCGTCCCCAAGCCAACCACCGGTAAAAAGGCCATCGTATTCAGGTTGAAGGCCAGTGTCGAAGCGGCCGCCACGCGCTTATCGATGACTCCGATCAGCATGATAAAGACCGAGAAGCCGCAGACATCCACAAAAAAGTGAATGCCGCTCGGCAGACCGAATTTCAGCAGTCGGCCGAACAACTCACGATCAAACCGCCAGGCACTCCAGAGTTGATATTTCTTGGCGTCGGCGCTGCGCCATAACAGCCAGAGGTAAATGAACATGATGCTGAATTCGGCCGTCACAGTCGCCCACGCTGCACCGGCAATTCCATAACTGGGAATGGGACCCCAGCCGAAAATCAGGATGTAGTCCAACACGATGTTAATCAGGCTGCCGGTCAGATTCACAATCATCGTGATGCGTGTGAACTGGCGACCGCTGAAGAAGCATCCTAATACGCCCGACAAGACCACGGGCAGCGATCCGAGGCAGACAATCAGGAAGTACTGGATTTCGAGTTCCTGGACATGCTCGTCAACCGGAAACAGATAGAACACGCCCGCCGTCAGGGGCGCCAGAACCGTCAGCAGTACTCCGCCGAAAATGGCGAAGTATGCTCCCTGCCAGATCGCCGAAGCAACGCGGTCTGGACGCTGGGCACCCTCGTACTGTGAGACGAACGTATTCACATATTGCGCCGTCCCGATGAAGATGCTGAGCAGCGTCCAGTTCCACATCGACGCGGGTAACACGGCCGCCAGGGCGTCCTGGCTGTGCCATGTCAGGAACAGCCGATTCGCGATGTGCATCATCGTGACGGAGCCGGCACTGATGGCCAGCGGGATGGCAATGATGAGCAATTCGCGAACCGACGCCGAGTAGCTGGGAAGCTTGGATTCCGTTTCCGGTTCGGCAAGGTCATTGGCAAGCATCGTAGACATACAGGGTCACTCGGGCCGCGGTTTCAGTCTGCAAGACGCAAGATCATAGGTCAAGAATCGACCTGAATGATAGATCTCCCGACGTAATTCATGGGGCATTCATCAGGCGCTGGGTGACAGACACGCGAGCCAGGAAAAGGTTCACGGACAGCGTACGCCCGGCCCCTCACCGTCTGGTGCTCCGCGAATTCAAATACGCCCCGAATGCCGTTTGATAGGGCTCGGTGGTCACCAGTTGGCAATAATCGGCTCCTACGCTGCCGACATGATGTTTCAAATCCTGGCAGAACTCTTCGAACTGGGCCAGATAGTGTTGCCGCAGTCGATGCGGGTCGGCGAGGACTCGATGGCCGTTGCGTTCCAGGCTGCGGAATTGGGTTGGCTTACTGAAGGGGAATTCGCGTTCTTCCGGGGCAATGATGTGGAACAAAATCACTTCGTGCTTCTGGTGGCGAAACTGGTTCAAGGCACTCCGCAACAGGTCGAGTTTGTCAAAGCAATCACTCAAGATCACCAGCAGACTGCGTCGTTTGAGGGTGGGCGTGATTTCCGAAAAGACCTTTCCCAAGCTGGATTCATGGCCCGTCTTGCGTGATTCTAAAATCTGGATCAACTGCGCGAAATTCTGCGGCTTGGATGACGGATCGAGACGATCGCGGACTTGTGTATCAAAGGTGATCGCGCCGACGGCATCCCGCTGATGCAGTAACAGATAGCCCAGCGCGGCCGCCAGTTGCCGCGCATAATCGAACTTGCTGATCGTACGGCCGGCATACCCCATGCTGCCCGAGGCATCGAGCAGTAGATAGCAGCGCAGGTTGGTTTCGTCTTCGAATTCCTTGATGTAGTACTTGCCCGTTTTTCCATAGACTCGCCAGTCAATATGGCGGACTTCATCCCCCGGGTAGTACTGGCGATGCTCCACGAACTCGATGCTGGAACCCTTATAGGGGCTTTTGTGCTGCCCCATCTGATATCCCTCAACGAGCAGCTTGGCAATGACCTCCAACCGGCCAAACTTGGCGAGCGCGGTGGGATCAGCCGGCATCTCGGCAGGGAAACTCATGCGGGTGGTTCTGCGGAGTAGAGGGAAATCAGTTGGAATACTTGGGATTGATCGTACCAGAGCGAATGGGGAATGACGAATGACTAAGAATCGCGACCCCGCCCCGCGATGCTTCCGTGCAATAAATCACAGATTGGCTCTCGCCGGGAACTATTCGTGTCATTTGTGTGATTCGTGGTTCTTCTGTTTATGAATTTCTCAACCACGAATTACACAAATGACACGAATAAGAATTGAGAGATCGTAGGACAAGAGGATCGTTAGCGACTCCGATGACCGAAATCAAATTCGGCGAGTCCGTGCTCTCGCGCCGCAATTCGTCAGTTGGATATTGGTCATTCTTTCGTCATTCGGATTTCGACATTCGTCATTTTCATACTCTCCTTGGAGGCAAACGCTCCATTTGATATAGTAATGATCTCGGCCCAGCAGGGATTGCTGGCAGTCGTATTCCATGAAGTGCGGTCAACATTGTCGCACTTTGTCACGCCACGCGGAGTTGTGGACCGTGCCCTCAGGTCAGCCTGATGTCATCGCTGATGCCGCAGCACTGGACCAGTTTCTGGTCCTGCCCGAGAATCGATTTGCCCATGC
>JAQGHS010000637.1 GCA_028291605.1 Planctomycetaceae bacterium
TGCCGATCGAGACGGTATCTTCTCCGGCCAGGTACACCGAAGCATCTTCCGGGACCACAACCGTCAACTTGGTATCGGGGAACTCGGCCGAGACCGCCTGGATCGGAGCCACGGTGTCGCTGAAGTCGAAACCGACTTCCTCAACACGCCCGGCCCTCAACTTGACGTGCTCGGTGCGGACGATATTGGCCCCGTTGCGGACCATCTCGGCACGAACTTCGTACTCGTATGTCTTGCCCGCTTCCAAATTATCGGAAGCGAAACGACGAGCGGTTCCTTCCGTCTTCATCTTGTGATCGTTGACGAAGACCTTGGCACCTTCTGGAACGTAGACCACAATTCCCGATCGTCCGCTGTTCGAGTCATCTTCATGGCTTTGCAGCGCGAACGGACGGCTTGTGCTGCGATAGGATTGATTCCCGTGATTACGCAACGGTGTCGCCGAAGACTGCGGTGACACAGGCGCGGGAGCCGGTGAGGGGACGACGTTCTCTGGTGCAGGTGGCAACGGTGGTGCTGCCGGGACGCCTTGAGGGGCATAAGTCCCGGGTACAGGCGTTCCATAAGTCGGTGCACCGTAGGTGGCTGCCGGAGCCGGAGCCCAATTTTGATTGTAGCCGCCCTGGTCGTAGGAGGGGTCGACATATCCGCCGGTAGCATAACCACCGCCGCCGAATCCACTCCCGTAGCCTCCTCCGTAGCCGCCACCACCATAACCCCCACCGTAGCCGCCGCCATAGCCGCCACTGGATCCACCGCTGGACCCGCCACTCGAACCACCGCTCGATCCACTCGAACCGCGGTGACGGATTCTGATCTTCAACCGGTACCGTCCGCCGCTCGATCCACCCGAACTGCTAGAACCGCCTGAATAACCTCCACCTGAGCTACCGCCCGAGCTGCCTCCGGAACTGCCACCCGAACTCCCTCCCGAGCTGCCGCCGCTGGAATGTCTCCAACGGCCAAATGCTTGAGCTTCATCGGGACCAAACAGCCCGGTGGCCGCCCCCATGCAAGCTACTATGACCCAGAAATGAATTTGTTGACGACGCATCGACCTGGTTACCTCCCCTTAAGCGAAACGTGAAACGTGTGCGATCGCGACGGCCCGTGTTCTCCAGGCGTGTCGTTTCTCAGCCCAGTGTGAACGGCCTGCTGATCCGGGATCATCTCTCCTCGGGACCAATAGGACCTGCCGACTGTTGCTGCCGCGATCGCTGTGTGCGGATCGAACTTCGCGACGAAATCTTGCTATAATGCTGTGCGTGCTTGCGGTGGCAGTCCTGGAGCTGTTCCGGGACAGGTCAGTCCACCCATGATTCGTTGACTTGCTGCGTGTTGCTCAGGATTTGGCACCTCGACAGGCTCTAGCCGCCGTTGTCCAGAATGCCGTTGAAAAATCCCCGAACCATGGGCGCACCCTGGAAATTCCCCCCGACAAGGGGCGATGTCTCCAGAGACCGCAGATGGACCGCGAAGGCAATCAGGAAAATGGGTCGGCAATGTGTGTGGCGCATCGCAAGCATGGCCGACGGGGACCACTCCCGCAGGAATGTCGCCGTTGAACTACAAGCTGGATGTCAGGCTGAGGTTATTTCTCGCTGCGTGAAACAACCACAATGTTGAGACCGCCAGCCAGACAAGTTGCACACCAGGCGCAAGTTACCAGTGGGGTCTCAGACCAGAACCGCGGACCCTCCGTGAGGCGTACCGGCGCGACGAGCGCCTGTGCTCTGGTTGTCGGAGACTGGCGAAGTCGAAAATCAAAGAATGTTTTCAGGTGGAGGTCGTGATGGAGAACCCTGTGGTGCTGTTTGAGGTCCGTCAGCGGGTTGGCGTGGTGACTCTGAATCATCCGGAGAAGCGCAACGCGCTGTCGCGCACGATGCTGGAAAATTTGCGGTCCACATTCGTGCGGATCAGCGAAGATCGACAGGTAAAAGTGGTTGTGCTGCGCGCCGCGGGCACCGTTTTTAGCTCTGGGCACGATTTGAAAGAGTTGGCCGCCGCTGACGAATCGGGTGCTGCGGCAATCTTCTCCCTTTGTACCGATGTGATGGAGGCGGTGCGGAAGCTGCCTCAACCGGTGATCGGGATGATCCAGGGTTTGGCCACCGCGGCCGGTTGCCAGTTGGCGGCGACCTGCGATCTGGTCATGGCGGCCGAAACCGCTTACTTTGCCACGCCGGGAGTCAAAATCGGCCTGTTCTGCACAACCCCGTCAGTCGCCCTGTGCCGAGCCGTCCCGACCAAGAAGTCGCTCGAAATGCTGTTCACCGGAAATCCCATTTCCGCCAAGGAGGCAGAGCAGGTCGGCTTGGTCAATCACGTTGTCGCTCCAGATCAACTGGAGTCCGAAACGTTCAAACTCGCGAATCAGATTGCCGCCAGCAGTGCCCATACGTTGCGTCTCGGTAAGCAGGCATTTTATCAACAACTGCCCCTTGAACGCTCGGCCGCGTACGCCTACGCCCAACAATGCATGGTCGAGAACCTGGCCGCCCCTGACGCGAAAGAGGGGATTCAGGCGTTTTTGGCGAAACGCCCGCCGCAATGGCAGGACTGACGGTAATTCGCCGATCCGGCTTGTTGCGTGCTCCTCGAACAGGTTAAGATTATTTGATGCGTCTTCGTGTGCTGCCAGCGCTAATTTGTCCGGCAGTTCTGCGGTCGGCTCGTGAGGTCATTCAGACCGCTGGTTCGGAGTTGAGAAGTATGATGAATGGTCCGCAATTCCTGGTTCTCGCCTGCTGCGTTCTGTGCTTGGGTCAAGGCAATCTGCTCCGCGGCGAAGAATCTGCGAAAGCGGTGGATTATCTCACCGAAATCAAGCCCCTGCTGGCCCAGCGATGTAGCAGTTGTCACGGTGCCGAAACGCAAAAATCGGGCTTTCGTGTGGATTCTGCGACCAGTCTGATTCAAGGCGGTGATACCGGCGAGGCCATCATCCCGGGTAAGCCTGCCGAGAGTTTCTTGATGCACGCCATCCTGGGGACCAACGGGGCCACTCGGATGCCCCCCAAGGATCCGCGGCTGACGGACGCCGAAGTGGATCTCATTAAACGCTGGATCGAACAGGGAGCCAAGGCCCCTGAAGGCGATAAGCCGCTGGCACCAGCAGAGATCAAGAATCGCAACCATTGGTCGTTCCAGCCAATTCAGCGTCACCCGCTGCCCAAAGTTCAACGCAGCGACTGGAGTCGCAATGAGATTGATGCGTTTGTTCTCGCACGTCTGGAAGCAGAAGGATTGACTCCGTCTGCCGAAGCTGACCGGGTCACTCTAATTCGACGGTTGTCGCTAGATTTGTTGGGACTTCCGCCGACTCCGGCTCAAGTGGAATCGTTCGTGTCTGACCAGTCGCCGGAAGCCTATGAGCGGTTGGTGGACCACTTGCTGTCATCGCCGCATTATGGTGAGCGGATGGCTCGGCAGTGGCTTGATCTGGCCCGCTATGCGGACTCCAACGGCTTCACCCGCGACCAACCGCGAGTGATCTGGAAGTATCGCAACTGGGTCATTGAAGCCTTCAATCGGAACATTCCGTTCGACCAATTTGCGATCGAACAAATCGCCGGCGATATGCTCCCCGAAGCGACGGTCGACCAGAAGATCGCGACCGGTTTTCATCGCAACACGTTGTTCAACGAAGAAGGGGGTACCGACCCCGAACAATTCCGAATTGAATCGGTTGTGGATCGCGTCAGTACCACCGGATCGGTCTTCCTCGGACTGACGATTGGTTGTGCGCAGTGCCATGATCATAAGTATGATCCCATTTCGCAGCGGGAGTTCTATCAGCTCTTCGCGTTTCTGAACAACGCCGACGAGCCGAAGCTGGAAGTCCCCACGCCGGAGCAAATAGCTGCTGGAGCCGAGGCGGCTCGGACAGAGCTGCGAAAGAAGATCAAGGAGCTGGAAGCGGACTTCGAAAAACAGCGTCCGGCGTTTGAGGCGGAACTGGCTGCTTGGGAAAAGACCGTCACCGAAGAGCAGAAAACCAAGCTGCCGATTCTCGTGACGAACGCCCTCAATCTGGGGTTGAGTATGCGGACCCCCGAGCTGACCAAGCCGTTGATCGACTACTTTAAAGCTCATGAGATCGCGCGGCAGAAATTCCCCATGCTGCAGCAGATTTCCGACCTGCAGGCCAAGGAACCGACATTCATCACGACGCTCGTGATGAAGGAACGCGACAAACCGCGTGAGACCCATATTCACATCCGCGGCGACTTTCTGCGGCACGGGATCAAGGTCGCTCCAGCGGTCCCGGCGGTGCTCCCCGCGATCCCGGCCGAAGTTCAACAACCGACTCGTCTGGATCTGGCCCGCTGGCTGGTCACACCGCAGAATCCGCTGACACCCCGTGTCACGGTCAATCGGTTGTGGTTGAAGTTTTTCGGCCGAGGACTCGTCGAGACAGAGAACGACTTTGGCCTGCAGGGCAGTCCCCCAACGCATCCGGAATTGCTGGACTGGCTGGCCTCAGAATTTGTCGCCAATGGTTGGAATTTGAAAGCGATTCAACGCACGATCGTGATGTCGGCGGCGTATCGGCAGTCCTCCAAATTCCGTACGGATCTCGCCGAAATGGATCCCCTCAATAAGCTTTACGGTCGCCAGTCTCGATTGCGTCTGGACGCCGAATTGATTCGCGATGTGGCCCTGGCCGCGAGCGGCCTGCTAGCCCCCGTCGTGGGTGGTCCGAGTGTTTATCCGCCGCAGCCCGCCGGTGTATTCGACTTCACGCAGGACAAGAAACCGTGGATCCCCGCCACAGGGAATGATCGATTCCGCCGCGGGATGTATACGTACCTCTGGCGTTCGAGTCCTTATCCGGCGATGACCGTGTTCGATTTTCCGGATGCTAACGTCGCCTGCACGCGACGCAGCCGGTCCAATACGCCACTGCAGTCATTGACTCTCGCCAATGATCAGACGTTTGTGGAGTTCGCTCAGGGACTGGCCCGCCGAATTTTGTTGGAAGCGCAAGGTGACGATACCTCGCGGATGATCGCCGCATTCCACTGGTGTTTTGGTCGCAACCCATCTCCCGCGGAATTGCAGCGTCTGCTGAAGATGCTGGAGGAACAACGAGCGACCTTCACGACCGATGCCGCTCAGAAGATTGCTCCGCCGAATCTGCCGAGTTCCATCGCGCCGACCGAGGCGGCCGCGTGGACCGCAGTGGCCCGGGTGTTGATCAATCTGGATGAGTTTATTACGAGGGAATAGTGACGTGGCCGCTGCCGCTGGGCTCGCCAAAACGCAATGTCAATGAAAAATTGGTAGATACAATGCCTCACGAAAACGACAAGCAAATTTCGCCACACGATCTGGCCCTCCAAGCTGTGACCCGACGGCATTTCTTCCAACAATGCCAAGTGGGCTTGGGCTCGGTCGCGCTGGCTTCACTGATGAGCAACGGGGCCAACGTCCAGGCTGCGACGCCCGCCGCGAATCAGTCGGCGTTGAAGTCGACTCATTTTCCGGCGAAGGCGAAGCGGGTGATCTATCTGTTCATGGCTGGCGGACCGAGCCAACTGGAGCTGTTCGACTATAAGCCCAAGCTGCAGGAACTGAACGGGCAGGTCATTCCCGAGTCTTACGTCGCCAACAAGCGGTTCGCGTTTATCAAGAAGGATGCCAAGCTGCTCGGCACGACGAGAAAATTCTCCAAGCAGGGTCAAGCGGGCACCGAGATGAGCGAACTGCTGCCCCATCTGCATAAGGTGGCGGATGACCTGTGCATCGTGAAGTCGATGGCGACTGACGTGTTCAATCACGGTCCCGCCAAGCTGTTCGCGAACACTGGGTCACCTCAGTTTTCCGGCCGGCCGAGTTTTGGTTCGTGGCTGACTTACGGCATTGGCAGTCAGGCCGAAGACTTGCCCGGCTTCGTCGTCTTACAGTCGGGACCGCGTGGTCCGCGAGGTGGCTCGGCATTGTGGGGGAGCGGATTCCTGCCGACTTCTTACCAAGGGGTTCCGTTCCGCAGTGGTGCCGAGCCCATTCTGAATCTCAGCAGTCCGCAAGGGATTGATTCCAACCGCCAGCGGCAGTTTGTGTCGGCGGTGAACGACTTGAATCAGTTGCGATTGGAAGCGATGGGCGATCCGGAAATCGCCACGCGCATTGCGGCTTACGAGATGGCCTACAAGATGCAGTCGAGTGCTCCCGAACTGATGGACATCAGCGGTGAGACCAAGGAAACACTGGAGTTGTATGGCGTCGAACCCGGCAAGCCGTCGTTCGCGAACAACTGCCTGCTGGCACGCCGCCTGGTGGAGAAGGGCGTGCGATTTGTGCAGCTCTATCACACCGATTGGGATCATCATGGCACGCCGGGAACGGAACTCGGCAAGTCCCTGGACGAGCGCTGTGCCGAGGTGGACCGAGGGTGTGCGGCACTTGTACAAGATCTGAAACGGCGCGGGCTACTGGAAGACACGATTGTGATGTGGGGGGGCGAATTTGGACGCACTCCGCAAGGAGAATCACGTGATTTGATTGGCCGTGACCACCATATTGAAGCCTTTACGATGTGGTTCACAGGCGGCGGAATTAAGACTGGCCAGACGATCGGGACCACCGACGAGATCGGTTACAACACGACCTCGGATCGTCTGCACATGCACGATCTGCACGCGACGCTGCTACATCTACTGGGGATCGATCACCTCAAGCTGACCTATCGATTCCAGGGTCGCGATTTCCGCCTGACCGATGTGCATGGGCAAGTGTTCCAGAAGTTGCTTGCGTAGCTTTCTTCGTAGGCGAGCGTCCGGCGTAAGCCGGATGGTTGTTTGCGAGCCGCGAGTCACAGGCAACCGACCGTTTTAAGAATCGGCCCGGGCTCGCCTGGTTACGGGTTAAGGCGGCGGCTGTTTTGACGCTTGTGACTCGCCAAAAACCATCCGGCTTACGCCGGACGCTCGCCTACGAGGTCAACCTACTCATGCCGCAGCGCTTCAATCGGATCCAATCTCGCGGCCGCGCGGGCGGGGTATAACCCGAAGATAATCCCCACGCCGACCGAGATCCCAAACGCCACCGGCAGGCTCCAGAAGGCGATCTGTGGGTGCATGTCTTTGAAGATGCCGAAGAGATCCGATGAGCCATTGTTACCATCGAGAATCCAATTCAGGGCAACATAGCGAATGCCCTGAAAGGCGAGCGGCGTCGTCAATCCGAACAACACGCCCAGGATCCCCCCTGTGCCTGCCAGCACGATCGTTTCCGTCAGG
>JAQGHS010000659.1 GCA_028291605.1 Planctomycetaceae bacterium
GAACGCAGTCCGACTTCCGACTCCGCGCTATACCGTCGCGACGACTTGGAACTGAAGCTGACGTGGGTATTTCATCCATATGATTACCCCGAAATTGGCATCCATATGCAGATTCGTGACCCGGGGGGAATACGGTTTGCTCGGCTTTATCCGCCAACCGAAGGTGGGACCGAAGCGATGCTTCGCGCAGTGTTAAGTGACATAGAATCCGGGGCGGGCAGCGCCTAATTGGGTGCCGTTCCAGACCGAAGCCGGATGTTCTGTATCTGGAATTCGTTGCCCATACCTGGACAAGCAACGAGACTTTTCCGTATGAATGACCATCTTCAAAAGATCGTGTCTTGGTGATTCGGTTACACGAAGCTCATCGCTAATTTGTTAACAAAGACCGAAAGGCCTAACCAGCGTTTCAACCCGACATTGTGCCGCGGGTCGGTTTAAGGAGTTATTCAATTCACTCGCGCGGCACACCGCGGTTTTACCTGGGCGTTAGTCAGGAAAATGAAACTCTCCCGCCGTTGTATCCGAAACTCCACATCCGTAGTCCGGCAACTTGACTGACCGGCGGTCCTTCAATAGCATTGTGGCAGATGTGCATTAAATCAGACTGAACTGTAGTTCTAACATCGGAACACCTTGGTCACATAACGCAATGACAACCGCGCCGGTCCCTGAATCCCGCATCTATCGACACTTGAAATGTGGCGGCGACACAACCGTCAGCGGCGACTCGTTCGAGTTTGCGTCGAATCCATTTTCGAACATGTCGCATACGTGGTGCGCGACGTGCAACGGATTCTTTCGCGTGGCCGAATACGAGTGGTCGGACACCCGCGAGAAAATCACAGATTATTATGCTCGGCACGGTTCTCGTGCCACTCCATTTCAGCGTTTTGTGTGTTCGAGGAGCATCGGTATTATTGGAATGATCATCGGTCTGGTGCTCGGCTTGGTCACGGGGAACTTCTTATTTCTCAATCAGGCGCAGGGGACGCGGATCCTGTTGACACTGTTCGCCGGTTTCGTCGGAATCATGATTTGCGTCATGTCCCAAACAGAACTCCGGAAGCTCATCGCACGACGTGTTTGCGGTGTCAGCGACTCTCGGATGTTGACATGAAATTTCGGGACAGATTAACGGCAATATCTTCGGTAGAGTATTTCCTATCAAGCGGTTCAACCCGATGTGTGCGGCCTGCTTTGGGGTAGACTGGTTGTCAACACTCGTGGCACAACGCGGGTTAGCTTGGGCGTTAGGCGGTTGAGATGCGAACCTCGAAGCGTTTGGCCGTGAACGTCGAGCGTGACAGTGTCGGTGCTGGCGACGATATCTTCGCGCCGCACGCCAAGCGATTTGCATTTCAAGCGAGAGACACCCTGGCGGATGTACTTTCCGCCATCCTCGTAGCCGGCTACTTGGCCAAAATTGCTGGCGGCAAGGCGACCTGGATTGTGGAGGCGGCGGGCAAGCCTGTGGCCGTGGTGGCCCAGCAATGGGGGGCGCCAAAGTTCCTAATTGACCAGACGAGCCTGGTGACCGACTGCGTCACGCCCGAGGCTCCGAGAGCACTTTTTTTCCGGTACTGGTGTCAATTAGACCCTGCCGTCGTGTTCCAATGTTTGAGGTTGGGCCAACCATTGCCCGACAGGTACGGTCGGGACGAGTAGCCGCCTAACAAACGGTTCAACGCTGACATTGTGCCGCGGGCGGGTATGGGGTGTAATCATTGTCGCTCGCGCGGCACAACGCGGGATATCATAAACTGGGCGTTTGGCGCAAGGACTGGGAGCCTACGACATGGCGAAGGGCTTTTTCACACAAGGCGTGAGTCTCCTGACGAACGGCCAGACGACTCTTGACGACATCAAGTCCGCTCTGCGCCAGGAAGGGTTCGAGATCGTCAAAGAATCGCCTTCCCGGGAGAACTGGGCTTTGGGTGGTCCCACGCTCGTCGTCGCCTTTCTTCCGGATGTCAACGGCTACGCTGCCGTAGATGTTGTTAATCAACCCTGGCCGGACTCGATGGGCGATCCCAAGTCGGATTCGACGACCTTCGCGGCCTGGTCGATGGGGCACTTCGGCCCATTTGCTTTTCCGGGCAGCTTGACTCGTGCCCGGCAACACGCTTGGGCGTGGCAACCGGGTCAAACCATCTCCGATGGTCACCGCGGATTTATCCGGCTACGGATTAGCTACGTGTTCGGTGCCAACAAAGACTCGCTGGTAATGCCAGCGGAATACGATCCTGCCTCGGAGATGATGTTTCTAAGCCGCGCGGTGCTAACTCTCCTCAAGGCGCCCGGTGTCATTTGCTATTTTAACTCGAACGGGGAAGTGTTGCGGGATGATGCCGCCTTCCGCCAGGTGTACGATGCTTGCCACCAACAGCAGAAAATGCCGCTGCCGCTGTGGATGAACATACGCTTTTTCAATCTCACCGATAAGCTCGGCTTCATGGACACAGTCGGCAACGGCCAACTTGAAATCCGGGACGTCGAAGCTGTGTTCCCATCCGCTCGGTACGAACCAGGCGACATCGACTACTACCTCCGTAATGTCACTCACTACCTGCTCGGCCTTGACCGCGAATTGGAGTCCGGTGAGGAGATCGATGGGCCAGGAGAAAGCAACCTGTCGTGGACAATGGAGGTGCTTGATCAAGGAGTCATCGAACCGCCTCGCAGAGTGCTGCGGCTTTACCCAAAGGCGAGTTCCAAAGCGGTCCGGACAGCGCTCTCGGCCGTTGGGCGGTGAGCGGCTAACCAGGCGTTGCACGCGACCGGGCGGCTCTGCGGATAGTTTCTTTCCATGATGTACCTCGCGCATCTTCTCACGCGTCTCGAGTGAAAATCCACCAGTGACTGTTGATTCGCGAGCGACCATGACCGAGCCACTTTCACCATTCGAGGCTGTCGAATGGGTACGTCAGCGTTTCCCCGACAGCGAGATCGACTGTCATCCTACATCACCTCACGTGCGCGATCAGCTGGCCTGAGGGCTGGTGGCCAATCATCGAAACCTCATAAAAATAATTCCGATTGAGGGGTTTCGCACTAATTTGGCGCATTTGGGGCACGAGAAGCTTCGCGACGCCTTAAGGGCGGCTGATTCCCGCAAGTCGATTCTGCCTTTCGCCGAATGGACAAGGAAACAGCGAAGAACGCCCGCCAGGGTACCAAATTGGATTTACTGTTGGTCGGGAGCGACCATTTCATGGTCAAATAGTGCCACGCGACTAGATACGTGGCGACTCTCATTGAGGGAGATGAACCTTGGTCCCGAGTTGGCTGCACACTCTGTTTGCCCGGTCCAGTCGCGCCACCCGGGTCCGCCGACTGCCGCCTTGCCCGGTTGTCGAGGCGTTGGAAGACCGGCTGGTGCCGGCCCTAATGACGTTCAACGCGGGCAGTCTCATCATCCCGATGGATACCAGCGCGAACGGTCAGGATAACGGGATGCTGCGCGCGTACGGCCTGGCTTATGACCTTCTGCGCCATGACGTACCCGTGCAGTGGGTGATCAACCCCATTAAAGCCGCTAACGGCGACGACATCACCGTAACCGGCACACTTCAAGACGTCGAAACATCCGCGATTATCGGCACATCCCGAGCGTACCGCGGCGGCCCCTTCGTCATTGCCGAGGGGGATGCGGCGACTGCGCTCCCCATCATCCACGCCTGGCAGGCAACAACCGGCGACGACACCGTCGTGCATCAACTGCTGACAGGATCGTTCACCGGCGATGTGCCGCGGACGCTCCTGCATGCACCGCGGGTCGCCATTCTGAAAGACGGCAATGAGTCGATCGCGATGAACG
>JAQGHS010000670.1 GCA_028291605.1 Planctomycetaceae bacterium
CCGCGGCCTCAAGCTGCGGGCCTTCGTTATTGCCGCCCTTAATATGATGATGCTCGATGACTACCTGGACCGCACACCGGCTTCGTGGCGCGCGGATTTGGTCGGATATCAGCTCGTGGTGTTGGGGTCACCCTATCTAAGCTTTAAAGATCTGCTTCCCGCGGAAGTCTGTACTGCCTATGAAACCGGTGTCAAGAAATTGGGCCGGCGGATCATCAGCTGGGGGCCGAAAAGTGATGAAAATCATTGGGACCTGGTGACTGCAGTAGGCATGTGGTACGCCAGTCAGGCGTGTCACGATGCGGCGTTTACGAAAGAAGCCGAGGACTATGCTCGCCTGCTCTACACGGACCCGCGGTACTACCACCCGGCCGGTTATTTTCTAGAACGTGGCGGTGTGGATGTCGGCTTTGCCGGGACGTGTAACTGGTTCGTAGCCTGGACTGCCCTGGCCAGTGATTGGAAGTTTGCGAAGGACGCGATTGATCGGACCTATCGCCTGCGAGCTCACCTGATTCTCCAGGAGCCGAACGGGAAGTGGACCGGGCCGACGCACTTCAATACGCGACTGTCGAGTCCTGCCAGCATCGACCAATGGGAATGGGGGAGGGCTCGAGATTGGAATGTTTCATTAGTGACCGACGAAGCGGCCCATCTGGTGGCGCTGCCCACGGCGGAAGTGCTGGCGCAGGCTGCTGTGACTCGCGCCGGCGAGTTCGCTCGGCAGATTGGCGAGAACCCGATCCGCGTCGGTAACGGGTCTAACGAGGCTCCTTACGTCTATTGCAAGAATGAAGAAATCGGGTCGGCACCATGGATGTGGCGGCAGTGGAGAAACTATAACTTTCCCGCCAGCGTCAACTTTGGGCATGATCACTACCCGGCCGGAGCTTATGCTCACCGCAAGAAACTGGAGCAGGAGAATTCTCCAATGCTCAAGTCGCCGTTCCTGCGTGACGGTACGTTTGTACGCGACTTCGACAAGGCGTTCACGGTTGCGAAAATGGCCACATACTCGGCCATTGTCCATACCGGGGCTGTCGGCAATCCTGAAGTGTCTGATACTGCCGGACAATTCAAAGGTCCGCTGGGGCTGAGCGGCGGTCAGCTATCCGCCTTCTGGACTCCGGCGACGAGTTCGGTGATCATGGGCCGCCGCGCCGGCATCACGAAGGACAAGACGTTTGACATCCTCGAAGAATGGCGGCAATGGCCAATCCATGCCGTCAGTGGTCTCACGGCCGAAGGCAAGCCATTTACCTCCGCGCGGATCATCCAGCCCGCGGTGACATCAGAGGTCACCAACAATCAGGCCACCGTGATTGCCGGCGGAGTGATTCCTGCAGACCAACTCGGCCAGACCAAGGTGCTTGCAGGCCGAATCGATTACAGCCGGACTTTTAAGATCGAACGCGACGGCGTGCGGATCACGACGAACATCCAAGGCGATGGACGCGACCAGATTTCCGAACTTTACGAGACGTTGCCTGTCTTCCTGCGAGACCTTTCGCTGCAGCCTGAAGCGGTGCCGACCTTGATCGAGTATCAGGCGGGTGGGGCATGGACGCCAGCCACCGATAAATGGCACGAACAAGTGACAGCGGTGAAGCTCACTCGCTTCGAGGGGGCAGTTCAGATCACGTTTGACGCACCGCGACGCGTCAAGCTATCGCCCGCCGACTGGACTGATACATGGTTCACTAAGGCCATGTGCCGCAATATCATGATCGATCTATTGGAAACCAAAGATCAAGCCCAACCCGTGCAGAAGGCAGGCGTCGGATATCGTTTGTATGCGGTATCGAAATAAGGTTGCAACATCCGACACCAAATCGATAACCCGACCTACAATACTAATTGACTTGATATTCAACCTGTGTCACTGCACTTTTTTCAAAAGTCACCACAGCTCGAACACTGAAAGGCGCAGACAATGAATAGATCCAAGTGTCACCTTTTACCCGCCGGCCCGGCCTGAGCCCCAAGCATCAAGGAGCTCGCCACTTTTGAAGATCTGGACTGGTTGTCCGTATTGTGCAATCACTTCCTCGGCTTTTGTACCGACAATCACAGTGCGTCCGAACTGCCATTTTGCGGCATAGATGAGCGACGCGGGGATTAACATCAGCATGAAGCCGAACAGGCAGCCGACGACTATAATTAAGCGTGACTTGTATTTCATTGACACGCCTCATCTTTTTATGACGATGGGAACGCCATGACATGAACCAAATCTTAGGCGACGTCCTGCATTTTATTGGCGAAGTCTCGACCTGAAGTCGGTGGAGGCAACGGCTTGCCATCTTGGCGATAAAGCTCGATGGTTTCCTCCACAATCTGGCACAGCTCTTCAAATACTTGCTGTTCATTGTCTCCATGGCAGCCCCCATAGAGCAGGCCCGGCGAACTGCCTATGTAACAGTCGTCTTCGCCAGACCATTCGACGATTTTGACGTAACGAGCACTATCTTTCACGATTGCGACTCCCTGATGGCCCGCGTAACCGACTTTTCCTGGTATTCTTTCGCGTCATCGCCTGGTTTTCCCGAGATGGTCACCGGCTTTGGAACACGAGAATGTGAGAAATTACGATGGCTTCCTTTCCCACCGCGATCAATGAAACCAGCAGATATCAAGTCGGCAATCAGTTCTCGAATCTTTCGTGGCATGAAAGGTCACCTAAAACTTAGGTTACTCCGTGTGAGTCGGACGCTCAAGAAAAGAGTCGAAGAAAATTTCACAAACGCTGCGATTAGGACTTTATAGCCCTCACGCTCGAGTATCGCTCTTTGACAATTTGTTATCTCCGTGGCAGCAGCTAAGCCAGGATCTCTTTGATCACCCGGGCGGGACTGACGTCGGTCAGGGTTTCGTCTCGGCTGCCGTGGCGGAAGATGAGGCGTTTGTGGTCGAGGCCCATGAGGTGCAGGATGGTGGCGTGCAGGTCGGGCATGCTGACTTTGTCGATGGCGGCTGCGTAGCCGAATTCGTCGGTGGCTCCGTAGGTGATGCCGGGCTTGATGCCGCCGCCGGCCATCCAGATCGTGAAGGCGTGGCGATTGTGGTCGCGGCCGTCGACGCTCTGGGCGACTGGCATCCGTCCGAACTCGCCGCCCCAGATTACCAATGTGGAATCGAGAAGGCCGCGGGACTTGAGATCCTTGAGTAAACCTGCCACAGGCAGATCGGTAGCGGTGGTGACTTTCGTGAGTCCCTCTTGCAGCGAGGAGTGATGATCCCAGACCTGACTGCCCATGAAGATATGCACGAAACGAACGCCATGCTCGACCAGACGCCGGGCCATCAGGCAGCGAGTTCCATAGGCGGCAGTCGGGGCGTTATCGAGGCCATAAAGTTTACGGATCGCCGGCGACTCTTTACTGATGTCGAGCGTTTCGAACGCACTGGTCTGCATTCGCGCCGCAAGTTCATAGTTTGAGATTCGTGCCGCGAGTTCTCCCTCGGCGGGATGTTTTCGAGCGTGTTCGGCGTTCAACTTGGCCAGGACGTCGAGGTTCCGGCGCTGTTGTTCTCTAGACGTTTGAGCGGGTGGTTTGAGGTCAACGATGGGATTGTCGCCGGCCTGCATCATCGTCCCTTGATAGAGCGGCGGGAGCCAGCCACCGGTCCAGTTGCGGGCTTCATCGACAGGCAGATTATTCGGCTCAGGCAGAGCGACGTAGGCGGGGAGGCTTTGGTTCTCAGTCCCGAGTCCATAGCACAGCCACGAACCTATGGACGGCCGCCCGCCGAAGATGCGGCCGGTGTTCATCATTAATTGGGCCGGGATGTGATTGTTATGCTCGGTATGGCAACTGCGGATGAAGGTCACATCATCGACGACCTCGGCGAGGTGCGGTAAGAGCTCGGACAGTTCAGCGCCCGACTGGCCATGCTTCGCGAACTTAAACGGACTGCGTAGCACGAGGCCGGAGTTGTCAGGACCAAACAGGTCGACGGTGCCGGGATATTTCTTGCCGTCGTATTTCTGGAGCGCCGGCTTGTGGTCAAACAGATCGACCTGACTGGGGCCACCTTGCTGAAACAGGAAGATGACGTTCTTCGCTTTGGGTGGGAAATGGGAGGGCTTGGGCTTCAAGTCGTAAACCTGAGGCGGCCGTGCTCCTGTTGTGGGGGCCTCAGCCAATAACCCATCGGCGGCCAACATCTGGAACAACGCCAGTCCTGCGAGCCCACCGCCCGTTCGCGTCAGCATTTCACGTCGCGACCATTGCGAGACGTCTTCGGAGCCCGAACACAGCGAGTGGGAATTGTGGTACGACATTGGTGGATTATCCTAAATCAGACTGACAGAAATTATTAAGCTGGTGAGCCCGGTGGCGTAAGCCCCGGGATTCCGTGGCAGACGCTGCCAGCGTCTGTATTCCGACGCTGGCAGCGTCGGCCACAACGAAGAATCCGGGGGCTTACGCCGCCCGGCTCACCTGGTCGTTTCTTTATGCGCATCACTTTGTGCAAATCAATCGACATACAGGAATTCGTTAGTATTCAGTAACGTATGAGCGAGTTGAAAGAACGCCAGTTTCCGCATCGCAGGGTCGGTGGCGTTCTTCAATTCGCCCTCTAAGTATTCGGTGAGTACATCCAGCTCGCGAGAATCCGGTACACGTCCGAGAACCCGTTCGAAGGCCCAACTGGCGGCCCCGCGCGAATCGGTTGGGGCTTCGGTAACGATGCGTGCCGCGAGGGTCTCGGCTTGCGTTGTCACGAACGGATTGTTGAGCATTGCCAGGGACTGTTGCGGGATCGTCGAGCAATAACGCTCGGGGCAATCGAGCTCCATCCGCGGGGCGTCGAACGTCGTCAGGAAGGTCAGCGTTTCCGTGCGTTTGTTTAAGAGGTAGATGCTGCGGCGGTTGGCGACGACACCCGATTCGGCGGTCACCCATTGGCCATCGGGAGCCTTCTTGACCGGCAGTCCCGGTCCGAACATGGCGGCATTCAGTTGGCCGCTGGTCGCCAGCAAGGCATCTCGCAGGACCTCGGCTTCGACCCGGCGCGGAGCTTTACGCCAGAGCAGCTTATTGTCGAAGTCGACACGGCTTTGGGATTCGTCGAACTCGGCCGATTGCCGGTAGGCGGATGATAAGACCATGGTGCGGTGCAGAGACTTCAGACTCCAGCCGCGCTCCATGAATTCCACGGCCAGCCAGTCGAGCAGTTCCGGATGGGTGGGGGTGGTACCGGTCTTCCCAAAATCATGGACCGTCGAGACGATCCCGCGTCCAAAGTGATGCTGCCAGATGCGGTTCACGAAGACTCGGGCCGTGAGCGGGTTCTGGTCACTGGCAATCCAGCGGGCGAGTTGCGTGCGATAACCCGTTGTTGAGGCATTGCCCTTGGGCGTTTGGATCTGAAATGGCTGCGCGGGGTCATCAAGTACCACCGGCACCCCGGGTTGTACGATCGGTCCAGGAGTTTGCAGATCACCTCGAATTAAGAGATGCGTTTCCGCGGGCTTGGGTTCCAAATCCCACAAGGCCCAGATGAGCGGCCTCAGTGGCACGCGAGCCGCCTTGGCAGAGGCTATGGCCGCTTCAAACGGCTTGATGGCCTTCTGATATTGCGGGTCCAGCTTCACCTGGCGATCAGACGTTGGCAGGTGGGACTCGTGCTCGTCGACCAGCTTCTGTTCATCGGGCGTACGTGCTGCAGGAGCTTTCGCGAAGGCCTGCTGAACCGGCGCTGGCAGCTTGGTGATGGCTTCGGCTCGCATCCTCTGGCGATGAGTTTCCTTCAGCGTTTCGATCGGCTTTTTCAGTTCCGCGATCGCACTTTCGATCGGGCCGTTGATGACCTCATCCTTCTTGAGTTCCGCCGGTGTTGCCTCTTGCAGGTATCGCAACTGGTCCTCGGTGACGACGCCACGATGGTTCGCGGGGATCCAATTCTTGGGGTTATAGGCCGGAGTAAAGAAGGCTTCGAGTCGATAGAAATCGCTTTGAGGAAGGGGATCGTATTTGTGAGTGTGGCAGCGAGCACAACCAATGGTCAGGCCTAATAGCGAATTGACAGTGACTTCCACCGTATCATGCAGTGTCGCAAACCGGTCGTCGACCATATCGACGATCTCGGTATCCGTGGCATCCCGAGACGTCCGCATGAAGCCGGTTGCGACCAGATTCTCAACCATTTCGGGCGAGAGTTTTTCAGCCGCTCGCCAATCGAGTAACTCGTCGCCGGCCAACTGTTGCACGATGAACTGATCGTACGGCTTGTCGGAGTTGATGGCTTGAATGACATAGTCGCGATAGCGCCAGGCCCAGTTGCGAACTTCATCCCCGCGGCGGCCATTCGAGTCCGCGTACCCGACAGCATCCAGCCAATGCCGAGCCCAACGTTCTCCATAGCGAGGGGAACTCAACAGCTTTTCGACCAGACGTTCATAAGCATCTTCACTGCGGTCGGCGATGAATTCGTTAATCTGTTCCGGAGTGGGAGGCAGTCCAATTAGGTCAAAGTACAGCCGCCGGATCAAGACTCGAGGATCGGCGTCGGGGTTGAACGTCAATCCTTGTCCTTCTAACTTCTGTAGCAGGAAGGAGTCCACAGGAGTCCGAACGCGATTCGCAGCTTTTACCGTCGGCACGGGTGCCTTCGCAGGCCGTTTGAAGGACCAGAACTGGCGATCCTCATCGCTGACCAGCGAATCGCGAATCGGCTTTTTCGGCCCAAGAGCACCGGCGTTGACCCACGCGGTTAGGATTTCCAACTGCTCAGCCGAAACACGAGGTTCCTCTTTGGCAGGAGGCATCTCGCCCGACTTGATCATCTCGATGAGCGAGCTTTCACCAGCATCGTTGGGCTTGATCGCCGGCCCGCCGTTTCCGCCGCGCAGCATGGCCTGCGGAGTGCGCAAGTCCAATTCACCCTTGAGCTGCTGTTTGTCGCCGTGGCATCGCAGGCAGGCTTTCTGCAAGATCGGCAGGACATGCTCATCAAATGTGACGACCCGCTTGGCTGGTTCCTGGGCGCACACCGTCGCGTAACCTAAGCCCATTGAGGAGTCAATAACCAGTAGGACCGCAATCCAATACGGGATCAGCCGCATACACACTCTCTACCTAGCAAACGGAAAGTTTTCGATCGCATCAAT
The DNA here is from genome assembly GCA_028291605.1 of Planctomycetaceae bacterium. GTDB lineage: Bacteria > Planctomycetota > Planctomycetia > Planctomycetales > Planctomycetaceae > JAKFVC01. Next base: position 7,118 of record JAQGHS010000670.1, read on the forward strand.
GCGAATTCATATTAACCCGTGAGGGTGAGAGTTGGAAAGAGGAGGACCCGGCGAACCGTCGTCCAACTTGCGTCCCATAGTTAATTGGGTCAGAGAACTGCTGACAAAACAACCAAATGATCACGAAGGATTTGAACCACGAATCACACAAATTACACGAATCGAAAATCAGCAACTTGCATGCGAACGAACACTGATCCCTCTTCCAAATTCGCGTCATTCGCAATATTCGTGGTTAAAAATCCCCCCTTGTCCATAACATAAGCGACGAGCTCCAGGCCTTGTTAGGCGTTAGACAATCTCGAAGTTCTTTGACAATTTACGCCGTACGTCCGAAGTTCGCGACGGGCGATTCATTCGCGATGCCCGCGACGAACTCCGCTATCGGCTTCATCCAGCGTCGTCATCCAAATGGCATGGATCGCGAGCCCTCGCAGTTCCGTCTCCAACGAGAATCCCACCATGATCGCGGCATGAAATTTCTGCACAGTCATGTCTCCACGCAGAATGACGGGAGAAGTTGCGAGCGAATTCAGGGGCTCGTCCGGGCGGAGTTCAAGATCCTCACCTGAGGGGAGTCCCTCTTTGTAATGTTCGATTGTCGGGCGATAGAAATACACAGGCAGATGAGGCCAGATTTTGGCGATCGTGGCCAACGCTGCCGCATAGGACATGTTGCCGGTGAGTTCAACGTGCGACTGGCTGCCGCTCATGGGGCGTTCCTAAGAGAGTTGATCGCCACCCTTATGGCGTCGGATGTATTCCACGGCACTCTCACCAGCGGAATACACGACATGTGAGGAGTAGTGCAATACTTCTTCTTTCGACAGCCATTTTATTAAGAGGTCGATGAGGTCTGGGCTCCGAACCATCTTTTCAAGAAAGGTAATGACAGCGGCGGTCTGCACCTCGTTGGGCAATGGCTCTCGTGTGTCGCTCACGCACCAGCGAAAGTATTTGACAATGGCTCGGCAGACTTGGATGTCTCTGGATTTTGAGGCTTCGATAAATGCCGATCTCAGTTCGTCCCAGAGCTCCGTTTTATTAATGGCGAGCGAGATTTCCTTGGTCAGTTCGGGGATGAACTCGATTGCGATACGACGCCATTCGGACATGATTCACTCCGAACTATTTGATCGAAGCACATCATCATCCAGTGGTGTGCCAAAAGTCCGCAGCTTTCTCCAGCAACGCTTTGGTCCTAATGTCACAAGCTTGGTAAGACACCAGTACAAGACGTAAGCGAAAACGACATCAGCTAAAAGCGACTTATAATCGAAGAACTCCCGATATACATATCCGAGAATTCGGCCATAAACTGGCAGGGGAAAACCGACGGCCCGCACGACGGCAGTCTCGCTCGTAAGCCACCACGGAGCCAGATTCAATAATACGCCGAATGCGACTCCTGCCACGACGTTTGCACGGTGGCTCAACATTTGCGTGATTTCCTCTCATGCAATGATGCTGTGAACAACTTCACCAAAGACATCAGTCAGTCGCATGTCGCGGCCACTGAAGCGATAAGTGAGTCGCTTGTGATCCATGCCCATCAGGTGCAGCATCGTGGCGTGCAGGTCGTGGATTTCGCATTTGTTTTCGACGGCGTGATAGCCGTATTCGTCGGTGGCTCCGTGGATGGTGCCCCCCTTGATTCCGCCGCCGCACATCCACATTGTGAAGCCGAAGGGGTTGTGGTCACGGCCGTCTCCTTGAGCCATGGGGGTGCGGCCGAATTCGCCTCCCCAGACGATGAGTGTCGATTCGAGCATGCCACGGGCTTTGAGATCTTTAATGAGGCCCGCGATGGGTTTGTCGACAGCTTTGGCGTTCTTCTCGTGGCCGGCTTTCAGATTGGAATGCTGGTCCCAGCGGTCGAAGCCCAGGTTGGGGCACAGTAATTCGATAAACCGCACGCCTCGTTCTACCAGGCGCCGGGCGACCAGGCATTGCTGCCCGAACAATGCCGTGTCGGGTTCGTTGATGCCGTATAACGCTTGAGTGGCCGCGGTTTCGGTTTGCATGTCCATGAGGTCGGGGACGGCGGACTGCATGCGGAAGGCGAGTTCGTAGTTGGCGATGGCCGATTCGACTTTGTCTTCCGGGCCGATTCTCTCGATGAGGCCGCCGTCCAGTTTTCTCAGGAGGGCCAGTTTGCGGCTTTGGATTTCGACGGTCGGTTCCAGACGGGTCAGATCAGCGATCGGGCTGTCGCCCTTTTGGAACATTGAACCCTGATAGGTCGCGGGGAGAAATCCGCTGGCGAAGCAATCCATTCCGCCGGGGGGGATCATGCCGCTGTTCAGGACGATGAATCCGGGCAAGTTCTGGCATTCGCTGCCGAGGCCATAGGTGGCCCAGGCTCCCATGCTGGGACGTCCCTGTTGGCCGTGGCCCGAGTGCATGAAATAGTTGGCGTTGGTATGTTCGGGGAATTCTGAAACCATCGAACGGATGATGGCCATGTCGTCGACGCACGTGGCGACGTTCGGGAAGAGGTCGCTGACCGGGATGCCGCTTTGGCCGTACTGGTTGAACTTCCACGGCGAGCCCAGCACGTTGCCGATGTTGTTGAACTGGGTGGGCTCAACCTTGGCTTTGATGGGTTGGCCGTGTTCTTTGGTCAGACGTGGCTTGGGATCGAACGTGTCCATCTGGGCCGGGCCGCCGTCCATGAACAGAAAAATTACGCTCTTGGCCTTCGCGGGGAAGTGCGATGGCTTTGCTTCGAATGGACTGTGGCCGACGGTTGGTTCCAGGCCGAAAGCACGGTCCTGACAGAGGGAGGCGAGGGCCAGTGCACCGAACCCGTTGGCGCTCTGTGCCAACATACTCCGGCGGGTCATCGGTCGTGGTTGAAAGCGTCCGCAATGCATAGCGGTGGTCCTTCTGGTCCGTAGGATAGGCATCCTGCCTGTTCGTTGTATTGAAGACTGAAGTTCTAACACGGACAGGCAGGATGCCTATCCTACGGTTACTTCAAGAAAATAAACTCTTTGACGTTAAACAGGATATGAGCGTAATCTGCCCACGCTCGGAACTGCTGGTCTGGCGGATAGAGCTTGCCTTGTGCGGCCACGAAGTCCAAACCCTCCAGCAGTTCCTGTTCAGAGGGAGGCCGCGAAAATGCCGCGACGTACATGGCTTGGATTCGTGCTGACGGCTCCTGTTGAGCCTGGCTGTCGAGATGCTTGGCCCAGGTTTCCGCCTGTTGGGTTACAAATTGATTGTTCATCAGGCACAAGGCTTGAGCGGGAACATTCGAAACCGTGCGGCGGCCGATCGTCGTGAATGGGATGGGATAGTCAAACGCCTGCAGCATGGGTGTTAAGAAATTTCTGCGGACGTTGATATAGATGCTGCGGCGGCCGTCTCCGTCGAGAGGACCGGTTCCCGGCCGGCCACGACCATTCATGTAGGCTGTGAGATAGGGCAGCACTCCGGGGCCGAATTGATTTTTGCTCAATCGGCCGGAGACGGCGAGGATGGAATCTCGGATGATCTCGGCTTCGAGTCGCATGACTGGCATCTTGTGCCAGAGTCGGTTTTGCGGATCGGCGGCGTCAGCGGCGGGATCACCCTGACTTGCCATACGGTACGTGCTGGAGAGCAACAGGCGGCGATGCATCCGCTTCATGGACCAGCCATCTTGGATAAACTCTTTCGCGAGAAAATCGAGCAATTCCGGATGCGACGGCAACTGACCCATATGCCCGAAGTCGTCGGGAGAACGCACGAGACCCTCACCGAAATGGTGCTGCCAGATGCGGTTGACGATGACTCGGACCGTGAGCGGGTTCTTGGGGTCCACGATCCGCTCGGCCAATTGCAGGCGTCCGCTGCCGTTGGTAATCGCGGGCTGATTAGCTCCCAGGACTTCCAGCAAACGACGCGGTACCTCTTCGCCCTGAGTCTTGTGACTACCACGGATGAAGACTCGCTCGTTCTCGGGAGTTCCGTCAGTCATTCCGATGGCTCGTGCCGGGACGGGGATCTCGGTTTCGAACTTCGCGAGGGCCGCGGACTGTTTCGTGAACTCAGCCTGTGCCGCCGCAGGTTGTCGAGAGATTGCCGTGGGAATCGAACCGAAGATGCCGTCTCGATAGAGCCACGTGGCAAGTTCCGCGACGCTGAGGTTTGTGACATCCTGATCGCGTTCACCAAACTTCACCGCTTGCTTCAGTAGCTCTTGCAGACGGGTCTGTAAATCGGCAGGGGACTTAATCCCAGAGTCCTGTGCTAAATCCAATGCAGTGGCGCTTGGTGCGGCGGGAGGTGGGCCACCGTTCGCCATCACGATGCGATCGATGGCGATCACGCCGTCACCCTCGTCGAGGAACTCGAGATAGACGCGATGGCCCGGCCACATCTTCACATTGATTTCGATCCAGCCGAATTTGTCGGGGCTCGGCAGGTTGATTGCCAGTCCGCCATAGATGGGACTCTTGACGAGATGGAATTCATCCATGATCAACCGGATACTAACATCCTTACCGGCAGCCCGAATCCAAATTCGGTCTCGATCGAGTGTGAACGTCGGCGATCGCAAGACACCCCGCAGTCGCGGCGACAGGATACCGCTGTGAGCTACGCCAGCCTGAACACCGGGCGGCAAAGTTCGTTGCAAGGCCTGCATCCGCAGGACGTCTGCCGTGACAACGGGACGGTCGCCAAATGCAAAACCGCTGACAAACCAATCGCCGTAGTCGGGACGATTGAAGTCAGTCAGATCGTAATCGTCTGCTTGTGCCTGTTTCGATTTGGCAGCCTGTTCGACCAACCGCTGGGACAAGTCGGCTTGCGCGGTCGCGAACTGTTCTGCGGGGACAGTGGACAACGTTGCCCAGGCGTGCAAGGGATGGTCGGCATTCTCCGCGGCCGTTTTCTTTTCGGCGAGATAACGGCTGAGGATGTCGCGTTCGACTCCGAGTTGTTCGGCAGCTGCCTTCACGGCAACTTCATTACCCGCATTGATTTCCTTGGCCGCTGTCAGCTTGGGCCACACTTGTTCGATCTGCTCGGCGCGAACCGCGTGGACAGCCTGCCGCGTCAACTGAGAGACTTGTGTTTCTTGAGCCCGCAGTTCTTCCAGCCGACGAGCCCACGGTTCGGGATCTTCAATGAAGGCCTGCTGCATCCGCGAGCTCTGAAGGAAACCGAACAGGGCGTAGTAGTCCTTGGTCGGGATGGGATCAAATTTGTGGTCGTGACAGCGGGCACAACTGACGGTCATGCCCATGAACGTCTTGCACAGGACATCGATCTGGTTGTCGACTCGTGCCGCTTCCTCGGCACGGATATCGACCGGCGAGTGCTTCTGTTCTCCGAGCCAGTAAAAGCCCGTGCCGATGACCGATTCGTTGAATTTCTCGGTGGGATGCCGGCGGGGGTTCGGTAGCAAGTCGCCGGCGATCTGTTCGATTACGAACTTGTTGTAGGGCAGGTCGGAGTTGAAGGCCCGGATGACATAGTCGCGATACCGCCAGGCGTTGGCGATCTCGAAGTCGAACTCGTGGCCGTACGTTTCGGCGAAGCGGACCAAATCGAGCCAGTGGCGCCCCCAACGCTCGCCGTAATGGGGCGAATCGAGCAACCGATCCACGACCTTTTCGTACGCCTGAGGAGACTCATCCGTGAGGAAGGCATCGATCTCTGCCGCTGAGGGGGGGAGACCAATCAGATCGAAGGAGACACGTCGCAGCCATGTCCGCTTGTCGGTCTGCGGGGCAGGGTGGAGGCCCTTCGCCTCGAGGGCCGCGAGGATGAAACGGTCGCTGTCGGCAGTGGGCCAATCCGCCTGCTTGACGGCCGGAGGCTTCACGTCCGCGAGGGGTTGAAAGGACCAGTGCTTCGCTCGTTCGGCCAGGTTGAATTCGCCTTTGGCAGCTCCCTTGGTTCCGGGAACAGGACTCACGGGCCACTTGGCGCCGGTATCGATCCATTTGGTCAGAACGGCGATTTCGTCGTCCTTGAGCTTTCCCTTGGGAGGCATCTTCAAGTCGACGTTGTCGTAGCGGATGGCTTCCACCAGCCGGCTTTCGGCTGATTTCCCCGGGACGAGAGCGGGACCGGTATCACCACCGGTCAACAGTCCTTCGCGACTATCGAGCAGCAGCCCTCCCTTTTGCTTCTTACCGACGCTGTGACATTGATAGCAATGTGTGGCGAGGAGCGGGCGAACTTCCTTTTCGAAGTATTCGATCTCGGCAGGAGTCGGTGCTGGTGTTTCCACCGCAGAAGCGGGGCAGCCATGGAGGCAATAGCCCAGCAACAAGAACCACGCGAACGTCAAGCACTTCCGGTCCATAGCAACCCCTCGGCGGCAGGGATTAGCTGCCTGTTTCAGACCAAACCATCAACTGTTCCTGATTTTCTACTGTAGCATGATGGCTGAGGAGGGGACAGAGTCCCTTGACGGAGTCACGGATTGACTCCGCAGGCGATCGTGTGGCGTGAGCCGGATGGTTATTAGCGAGCTTCGCAACTATCGATTGGAATGCAATTCAATTTAGCCACAGAAGGACACAGAAAAACACAGAAG
>JAQGHS010000701.1 GCA_028291605.1 Planctomycetaceae bacterium
CTCCCGGATTGATTGGCTTGTCAGCCGCGTTGAAATGGCGGATGGAGCAGCCACCGGGTGCGTTGGAGGCTCACGAGCAGGCCGTATTGGAGCATTTGTTAAACGGCTTAAAGCTCATTCCGGGCGTGGAAATTCACGGCCCGCAAACCACCGCCGGCCGTGTGGGTGTTGTGAGTATCTCAGTGGCCGATCAGGACCCGCAGATCGTGGCGACGTTGCTGGATCAAGTCGCCCAGGTTCAAGTGCGGAGCGGGTTGCATTGCGCCCCCGGTGCACATCGCGCACTCGGGACACTGGAGCGCGGGGGAACCGTTCGTTTCAGCGTCGGGGCGTTCACATCGATTAGTGAACTTGATTTGGCGCTGGATGCGCTGCGGCAGATTGCCGAGAGTCTGTAGGATGGGCACTCTTGCCCGTCTGTGGTTTCGGTTCGAATTCGGAGACGGGCAGGAGTGCCCATCCTACAGGCTCTTGTATCTACAGCGTCATCAACTCTGGCTCGATGTTGATCAGGATGTTCTTAAACCCTGGGGTTTTTGATTCGGGATCGACGTCGCGGGGGATTAAGATATTCGCTTCCGGGGTATACATCATCGCGTTGCCCGAGCGGATTTCGAACGGGCGGACTCGTTGGAGTCGCATCTCGCCGACGGTGCTCCAGACGCGGACTTTTTGATCGGTCTTTAGTCCCAGTCGCTTAATATCCTCGGGATTCAGCAGGATGAGATCGCGGCCTTCCTGGTTGCGGTAGAGGTCTACTTCTTCGTAGACGACTGAGTTGAACTGGCCTTCGGAACGGATCGTCATCATGCGGAATTGATTGGGGCCGAGTTCGGGTGCCGCGGGGATCGGGATGGCGTGGAACTTGGCTTTGCCGGAGGGCGTGGGGAACTTTCTCACGTCCATCTGCCGGCCTTCAATGTGGAACTCCTTGCGGGTCTTCGAAATATCCTTGATGGGTTCGAAGCCGGGGATCATCTCACTGATGAGCTGGCGAATGGCGTCGTGGCTTTGGAGTTGCTTCCAGTCGACCGGGCCGCTTTCGCCCAGGACCAGCCGCCCGAGCGACGTCAGCACCGAGACTTCACTACGCGGGCCCGGGTACCGAGCCGGTCCGCCGTCGCTCATGCGGACGTAACTGAACATGGACTCTTGAGTCGTCGGCTGCGATTCTTCGTCACGCGGTAGCACGGGCAGGACCAGGGTTTCCTTACCGCGACCCCAGGCATGACCCGTGTTGAGCGTGGTGGTCATGTAGGTCACCAGCCCGATTTGGGCCAGGGCTTTTTCGGCATAGGCGAGGTCGGGATTGCTGCCGTAGAGGTTGCCTCCCAGGCAGAGGGCCACCTCCATCTCGCCCCGCTCAGCGGCGTTGACGCAGGCCATCGTATCGAGACCCGGGGACTTGGGAACTTCGACCCCCAGGCGTTGCTCGAACTTGTCGAGGAGTGCCTTCTTGAGTTGCGGAGTGACACCGACCGAGCCGACCCCCTGCACGTTACTATGGCCGCGGATAGGCATCAATCCGGCATGCGGGCGACCGACCATGCCGCGGAGCAGGGCCAGGTTGGCGATCATCTTGACGTTGCTGACGCCGTGCAGGTGATGGGTGATGCCCATCGTCCAGCCGAAGACGACGTTCTTAGCTTTGGCGTACATGTCGGCGACGCGGCGGATCTCGTCACGGGTGACGCCGGAACCCTTGATAATCGCGTCCCAGGAGGTCGAGTTGACCTGTTGGACAAACTCGGGAAAGCCTTCGGTGGCATTCTCGATGAAGTCCGTGTCTTGGATCTTGTTCTCGAGCAGTTCCTTGGCGATGCCTGTCATCAGGGCGATGTCGCCGCCGATGTTCGGCTGCAAGTAGAGGCTGGCGACGTTGGTGCCGAACAGCAGGCTGCGGACGTCGCTCGGAACTCGGAAGTTGACGAGCCCCAGCTCTTTCGCCGGGTTGATGACGATGACATTGCCGCCACGCCGTCGGATCAACATCAGGCTGCGCATTAATCGGGGATGGTTCGATGCAGGGTTGCCGCCGATCAGGAAGTACAGATCTGCCTTGTCGAGATCCTCTAACTTAATCGTCCCGGTACCGGCCCCGACGCTCGCCCCCAGGCCCACGCCGCTCGCCTGATGGCAATAGTACGAGCAGTTGTTGACGTAGTTCGTGCCGAAGAGGCGAGCGAACAACTGCAGCAGAAACCCGGCTTCGTTGGATGACCGGCCGCTGGCATAGAAGAAGCTGCGCGTCGGGCCGGCCGCACGCAGCTTGGCCGCACGCAGCTTGGCCGCCATGATGTCGTAGGCTTCTTCCCAGCTAACTTGGCGATAATGACTATCATCCGGACCCGCATAGATGGGGAACACCAGCCGGCCACTGGCTTCCATCTGGGCCGAGCTGAATGAGCGGAGTTCGCGGAAACCAAACCGGGTGAAGAACTCGGGAGTGATCCCGGCCTGCATGTCCGAGACCATCGCCTGGAACGATTTCTTGCAGACCTCAGGGAAATAGCCACCTTCATTGACCATGCCGCCGAGCTGGCCGCCCATGCCGAGGGCGCAGGTCTTGCAGGTGTTCTTGCTGCGCATGGCTTTCCAGAGCTTCATCCAGCCCACGCGATTGGCCATCTTTAAGGTATAGCCGATCGCCTTCCAGCCACCGCCGCTTGTCATTGGCTTCATCGTTGGTTGCTCAATCCTAAGGTCGCGTCTCAGTATTTTGGTCAGGTTGTGGGGGAAACCATTATCCTAGCAGTCGGTGGATTCCGGAGTCTATGCCGTCTGTGGCTGATGGGTGCCAAGTCGTTGCGCCAAAATCATGATTCAGGCGAGCCCGGCGGCGTAAGCCCCGGGATTCTTTGTCCGACACAGAAACGCGGCCGCCGCAGAAGAATCCGGGGGCTTACGCCGCCCGGCTCACCTGGGCCATTTCTGATTGATTATCGCCCGATCTCGCCGATTAACTTCTGGACATATTTCCCCAGGATGTCGGTTTCGATGTTGACCGTGCCGCCGACGGTCTTTTGGCCCAGCGTCGTTACGGCCAGGGTATGCGGAATTAACGCGACACTGAACCGCTCGGGCTCGACATTGACCAGCGTCAGGCTGATCCCATCCACGGTGATGGAGCCCTTGTGGACCATCTGCAGAGTCAGCGGGCGGGGGACTCGGAACCACATGGTGGTCCATTCACCATCTTGCTCGATGAGTTCGACTTGGCCCGTCCCGTCGACGTGGCCTTGAACAAAATGTCCACCCAAGCGGGCACCGACCGCGACGGCACGCTCGACGTTGACGCGACTGCCGGGGCGGAGTTCACCGAGGTTGGTCTTCGAGAGTGTTTCGGTACCGGCTTGAAAGTCGAATCTGGAGCGGGTGATCGACACGACCGTCAGGCAGCAGCCATTGAGAGCGATGCTGTCCCCCAGGCGGGCTTCTCCGACGAATTCGGGGGGCATGTCGAGCACCAGGCGTACGGCGGCTCCTTCGGGGAGGACGCCACGCACCGTGGCTTGGCCTTCTACGAGTCCGGTAAACATTGTCACTCCGTAGCCCGACTCTCTGAGTCGGGTGATTTTCGTTGATTAAAGAACCCGACTCAGAGAGTCGGGCTACGACTAGTCCGCCTCCACAGGTAACTCCACACAAACCAGTTGCGTGTCGTTGCGGGCATAGACTCGGTGGCCCGCAAATGCGGGGTGGGCCCAAGTGGGTTCGATGATCTTCGTGCGTGCGGTTTCGTGGTAGCCGTCTCGGTTGAGTCTCGCCAGAATCAACTCGCCTTCGGAATTGAGGATGATGGTCCGATCCGACTTTCCGGCGTCGAGCCAGACCAGGTTGGCTTGTGGGTTGCGGCCGCGTGGTGTCATCTTGTGCTGATCATCCCACAGCTTCTTCCCAGTCGCGAGCTCAAAACAGGTCAGTCCGAGTTGTTTGTCCAGCAAGTAGACCAGACCGTCGCGATACAGCGGCTGCGACATCAGCCCGCGGAGGAGTTTGGTATCTTCCCAGGCGAGCTTGGCCTCGCCGGGAGTGTTGCCCAGCCGGATCGCTTTGGAGCCCTCCCAGTAGCCACAGACCAGCAGGAGTTGGTCGTGATAGATCGGCGTGGCGATCGAGACGCCGTAAGTAACTTCATAAGGGATGCGCCAATGCTCGCGACCAGTGCGAGGATCGAGGCCCAAGATGTGTTTCGGCGACCAGAGGACGAGTTGTTTGCCGCTGGGGTTGTCGATCACGATGGGGGTGCTGTAGCCGCAGGGATCGTTGCCCGAGCGCCAGACTTCCTGACCGGTGACCTTGTTGAAAGCCATCAGGCAGCCGTTTTCGAGGGCTCCCGGGTGGATGATGACGAGATCTTCAAAGATGACCGGTGAGGCGGCCACGCCCCACTCCGAGAGCTTCACCTTGTAGTCTGTCTGCGGATCTTTCTGCCAGATGACCTTACCGGTTTCGGCATCGAAGCAGTAAGCATGACCAACTGATCCGATGGTATAGATTCGGCCGTCGTCGATCGTGGGAGTAATGCGGGGTCCATTGGGATAATCGAGCCCCTTGTAGCTGACCGAGTATTTCGCCATCCAGATCTGCTGGCCGGTCTGGGCGTCATAGCAGCGGACTCGTTCTTCGGGCTGGGGTTCCTTTTGAAAATCCATCACATAGAGCCGCGACCCTTGTACGGAGATGCCGCCGTAGCCGCCGGCGATGTCCGACTTCCAGGCGACCTTGAGACCCTCCGCCGGCCATTTTTCGGTGAGTCGCGGACCATGCCAGGTGCCGTCACCCCGGGGACCTCGCCACCGCGGCCAGTCCTCGGCGTGAGTGGTGGAGGTGAGTAGATTGATAAGTAGCCACAGGATGCACCAGGCGCGGAGTTGATTCGTGTGCGTTGTCATGGATTAGAACTCGTGGCGGTTACGGCTGGGTGCGTGAGCGGCACGGCGCTAGGCACCGGTTCTTCAACGTGATTGGGACGAAGAACCGGTGGCTAGCGCCATTCCGCTCACATAGCAAGGTTTACGTGGTTGTGTTGACCGTGTCAGTCGTTACAGTTTTATCAGCAGGCGGGTAAGTCTTGGCAAGCGGGATTGCTGGTCGATGATTATACTACACGGGAGTGGCTTGTCACATTTCCAGCAGTTGTCGTCGGTGTGGCCGCGATTGCCACGTGTGAATGAATGTTCGGCGTCCCTATCCGCAGACCACAAGCTCGGGTTGACCTTTCATGTTATGCAGATGGCGACAATTCCGAGGTCTGCGGTGGACTTGCCTGCTGGTGGCCTGGGGCTGGCTCGCGGTCAGTACGGCGGGGGCTCAAGATTCGGGGCCGTCAATTCCCGGTGCCCATCCGCCAGTTACCTCGACGTTCCAGTTGACGGGAGTTGGCTCCTGTGCGGCGGCGGGTTGTCACGGGGGTGATGGGTCGAAGAAGAAAGCGGACGGCACGTTCGATTTTTCGAACTCGGCCTACAGCGTGTGGATCCAGCGTGATCCGCATGCCCGGGCTTATGAGGTGCTGTTGACCGAACGCTCGCGGAATATGGTACGACAGCTCGGGAAGGGCTGGCATGCGGCTCATGAAGAGAGTCGGTGTCTCGTGTGCCATTCGAGTTTGGAACCGGCCACCGCGGCGGCCGATCATACTGTTCCGAAGTGGCTGGCTCAAACGGAAGTGTTGCATGACGGGGTCAGCTGTGAGGCGTGTCACGGGTCTGCCGAGAAGTGGCTGGCGCCGCACACCGAACACACCTGGCGCGACCGCAAGTCGCCTGCGGACCGCGCCGCGCTGGGGTTTGTCGATCTGCGGGTCGATCTCGTACAGCGGGCTCAGACGTGTGTGAAGTGTCATGTGGGGGGGCCGGGCCGCGATGTCAATCATGATTTGATCGCGGCCGGACATCCCCGTTTGAATTTTGAGCTGTCGGCGTATCACGCCAACATGCCGGCTCACTGGAGCCAGGAGGCGGATCGCCGCACATTTCCCGCGGCAGAGGATTCTCGCGGGTCGATCCTGGAAGCCAAGCTCTGGATGGTCGGTCAACTGACGACGGCCGATGCGGCGCTCAATCTGTTGACGGTCCGCGCTGAGGCGACTCACGCGGCGGATGCTCCGGCGGGAGGATCGACGGCTGCGTGGCCCGAGTTTGCGGAATATGGCTGCTTTGCATGTCATCACGATTTGCAGTCCCCCAGCTGGCGGCAGCAACGGCCTGTGAAGGGTCGCAAACCGGGAAGTTATCCGTGGGGATCGTGGAATTTCCCGCTGCTGAAGGTCCTGGAACCGGCTGATTCGCCGTTGACGCAGGCGTTAGAGAAACTGGAACGGACGATGGGCCGCCCCGCACCCGTGGTCAGCGACGTCCTGCCGCAGGCCAGGTGGGCTCGAGAACTCATCGCCACGGAACTGGCGAAGCACACCACACCGGAATCGTTGACGGCCGATCGCATCCGGCAATTGCTGCAGCGGGTGACGCATGACGGTCAGGAACTGTCGAGCCGCGATTGGGACTCGGCGGCGCAGGTCTATCTGGGCACGGTCGCGTTGTACCAGGGCCGTTTGCAGGCCGAGGGGCAGTTGGCCCGGCTCAAGGTGCCCGCCGCCGCGGACCAGGAATTTTTCACCGCGCTGGAGACTTTGCGCGAGAAGCTGAAGTTCCCGCAGCCGCCTGAGGCTCCAGCCCAGTTCGCGAGTCCCCGGAACTTCGATGCTCAGCGGATTGATGTCATTCACGCGCAGTTGAAGAAGCTCGAAGAGCTGGTGGGCAAAGATAGCCGTTGATCGCTCCGCGATCGAAAGGCGAGCGTCGGGCGACGTGGACTGTGCGATTGAACTTTCGTTCTGAATTGAAGGTCGAAACTCCGACCGCGTTTCGATCGCGGAGCGATCAACGGCTATCTTTGCTACTTCTGCGGGATCCCCAGGAGCTTCGGATCTTTGGAGTTTGGGCCGGTCACTTCGGGGATCGGCTCGTGGTCGAACCACTGCTTGAGTGGCACGTGTCCTTGATGGGGGTGTTCCAGTGTGGGCGTCCAGAACAGGTTGCCCAGCCAGACTTCCGATCCGGGTTGAATGGCCAGCTTATTCAGCTGCAGATTGTATTTGATGCCATAGTGGACGGTGCCTCGGGCGAGATCATGTTCTACTGCGCCCTGATAGACATAGATCATTCCCGACATGATCGACACGTGCTCGTCGGAGGGGCCTTTCAGTGGGAAGACAGCCTCCCACTTCCAGCCCGGTTTGACAACTCGCACACGCTCGATGGGTGCTGTGATTTTCGCGAGTCGTTCCTCCAATGGCTGTTTGGTGAGGAATACTCCCTTCGTGATGCCTTCTCCATACAGTGCGTCGGTCGTCCCTTGAGCGCGTTCCAGTTCGAAACGAATTGCCAGACTATTGGTCGCGACTCGGTCGCCATAATTGACTTCGCGCCCCTGCGCATCGACCAGTGAGACTCGCAGATTCGCGGTCCGGTAATTGCCGCCATTGAAGAGTTTGTCACTGCGTTCGCAGTTGCCGCGATAATAGGTTCCCGACAATCTCGGCGGATGGCCCGGATGAATTGGAATGGGGGGATTGCCATAGATACTGAGCGCGGTCGGCGCGCCGGGGACGATTTGAGACCGTCTTAATTCATTGACGGACTGCTCCAATTGACGAGTCTTGGCCTGCAGGCCGGCCTGTACCTCTAAGAGCAAGGCCAAAGCCATCACCAAATCCACCAGCAAGAAGTGCCACGCATTGAAGTATTTGAGGGGAACGAGCCAGCGGGCTCGCGGACGGTCAGTCCAGGGACGCGCGAGGCCGACAGCCCGCTTGTAACGTTCGACGCATAACAATCCGACCTGCAGTGCCAGCATCACGCACAGCCAGGGGATGAATCCGGGGACTTCGTTGACCCAGCGCTCCCCGTAGTTCAACCAGGCTTCCTGACTGAACCAGCTCTCGGCAGCTCTTTTGGCGAGGGTGTCAGGATCTTCGGGCCACGGAGTACCAGCTTCGACCCACTGGCGAATGAGAGCGATCTCCGGATCGCTGAGCGGTGGCTCTCCTTTGGGCATACGGTAGGCCGGGTCTTTGGAGGCAACCCGGCGGTAGATTTCATTTGTCTGCAATGTTCCGCCCACGAGCGGCGATTGCGAGTAGCCTCCTACGATCACGGCATCCCGCTGATCAAGTCGGACCCCGCCGCTGCGCATCGAAGGGCCGTGGCAACGCTGGCAGTGAGTTTCGAATATTGGCTGAATCTGGCGTTTAAAGTCGATCGATGGGGTGGCAGATTGAGCACACGCGAATTGTGGCAACCAGAACCAGCACACGACGGCCAATACTGCGCTATTGGGTTGTGGGAATCTCATCGTGGTTCCTGGGAACATTGTCGTTTGATGTCCTCAGTTGTTTTCCAAATGCGGGGTTAGACAGCGAATTTTTGACTTTCCCATCGCAAAACGGTCGTTGGCAAACTTTAAAAACTTACTTGCTCGGTTGGCGATGGACGACCCAGCCTGGAGTGTCGACTCGAACCTGGAAGAGTGTTTTTCCTGCCGTGATGTAGAGGGTCCGGAGGTCGTCGCCGCCGAAAGTGCAGTTGGTGATAACATCTTCCATGACGGGAATCCGGGCACGAAGCTCGCCGCCCGGGGTCACGATGTAGATGCCGGTCGGAACTTCGCTCGACTCGTGAGGGCCGCGAGGTGCGAAAATCCCGGCAGCAATATAGAGCGTTCCGTTCTGGTCGATGGCCATTCCGTCACCCCCGCGACCGGCACCGAAATCATAGACCAGCCGCTGGCGACTGACCGTTCCCTCTTCGGCGAGATCGAAGGCCCAGATCTTGCGATTTCCGCCGAGGACCGGGCAACTGTCGACGAGATACAGTGTCCGTTCGTCAGGGCTGAGTGCGATGCCGTTCGGGCGTTGAATGGCGGGCTGCGTGATCAGGCGAGTCACCTGGCCATCTGGATCGATCCGATAGACTGATTCGTGACTCATCTGCATGGTGGATCGATCACCGTAACAGGGGTCGGTGAAAAACAACTGCCCGTTGCTGCGCGCGGCGATATCGTTGGGGGCGTTGTATGGGACTCCGTCGAAGCGTTCCGTCAGCACTTCGATCTGACCCGTCTGCATGTTGGTGCGGGTGATCCTCCGTCGTCCGCCGGCACCGAATTCGTTCCCTTCGCAGGCGAGCAATCGCCCTTCGAGATCAAACAGCAAACCGTTCGACCGACCACTGTCAGCCCGCCAGACTTCGAACGGAGCACCGGGGCGTGGCAGGCGGATGATGCGATTGTTGACGATGTCGGTGAAATACACGGATCCGTCCGCGGCGGCCGCTGGGCCCTCGGTGAAGGCGACTGCGGTGGCGGCTGTCAGTCCAGTGATGATTTCCATGGTGTGAAGGCTCATTTCTCGCACAGATGTCGGCAGCGGAGTCGGTTTGTCAGAGATGGTCGATTGAGCCGTCTCGTTGATGAACGTCGCAGTTATGATCATACTCAACGTTCGAATCGGTTTCAGCCTCATAGACCAGTTGACCACCCTGGAGACTTCTGATGACAAGTCGTGCTGCCACGGAACATCGGTATGAAAAGTTGACCTGGCCCGAAATCAATGACGCGGTCGATCTCCAGAAGGTCTGCATCATTCCTTGCGGAGCCGTCGAGCAGCATGGCCCGCATCTCCCTTTGGATGTGGATCTCGTCTGTCCGGGTGGGATTGCTCATGGGGCTGGTCGCGCGCTGGCCAGCAAGATCCTGGTCCTGCCGACATTGCAGTATGGCTACACCGGCCATGTGATGGATTTTCCGGGGACCATTAATACCCACTATGAGACGTTCATCCGCCAGGTGATTGATGTCACCCAGTCGCTGGCCTATCACGGATTTAAGAAGATCATCCTGTTGAATGGCCACGGTTCGAATATGCCGAATCTCGATCTGGCCGCGCGACGCACCAATCTGGAGACCGACGCCGAATGTACGGTGATCGCGTGGTGGAATCTGCTGACGGTCGATAAGACCTTCCTGCCGAGCTGGCGCGAGAGTAAGTTCCCCGGCGGTTGCTCTCATGCGTGTGAGCTGGAGACATCGCTCTACTTATACTTGGATGAGGACAATGTCCGGAAGGACTTGATCAAAGCCGGGACGATCAGCTTCAACAATGAGGACAGCGCTTATAACTGGGTGGATCTCTTCGGAGCGGGGCCCGCGACTGTCATTTCCTGGACCAGCAGCTATTCCGATAGCGGCGTGCTGGGTGATGCGGCCAAGGCGACGAAGGAGAAGGGCGAGCGGGCCTACATCGAGGCGGTGAAGCAACTGTGCGGCTATGTGAATTACTTCCAGCCGCGGCCGAAAGACGTGCGTAAGTCATTCCAGCGACATGCCCCGTCATTCCGCATTCCCTGGGATCAACGTTCGATTGATGAGTAGTCGTCAAGACTTCGGGGCGTGTCGCCTATGCGGCCAGAACTCTTGGCGAGTTCTGCTACTCAGTGCTTACAGCCGCAACATTGGATCAAGTGCCTGGTCCGAGGTGCGTGTAAAGGGTACCTCGGCTCGCGTGGCCTGGGGTGTGAACCAGCGTTGATCTGCCTGGAGGCGTTGTATCTCACGCGGGACGGTGACGGATGAGTCTCGCCAGGAGCGCAGCCGGTGGTCGCGAACGCGCAGACTGCAGGCTGCCGCCAAGCGTTCGTCGTGGTCCTGGGCCTGGGAACCGAGAACCAGGTCGACCCACCAGACCTCGCAGCGATAACCACTCGGCGCAAACCAGGTCGTGGTAAATCTCAAGCCGGAATAAGCGGGCAACTGCTGGGTTTCGGCGACCGCATGAATCAGTCGCCGCTGGTACTCAATCAGCGGCAATTGATGCCGGCCTGCGCTCCGGATCGCGGTGACGACTTCGTCGATGGTCAGCGGTGCTTGAGCCTTCCCCACATCATCCTGGGCCGCACGTGAGTTGAAATCCTCCACGGCATCT
>JAQGHS010001013.1 GCA_028291605.1 Planctomycetaceae bacterium
ACACATTTCGTTGACGGAGTTCTGACTTCGTTCTGGTTGCGTGGCGCTACGGTGTGGTTCTACAAACGGTGTCATTACGCCCGGCCTGGCCGGTGCGACGCACCAAACATCTATCGAGGGTTCGGCCACGGCGACCTTACGATCTCCGTGGCTGTCCGAACAGACCTGTACACTAAAGGAGTGTACGTCGCTGAGGCGTTTCAGCCCTCACGCTCTGGGCTGTCGCCAGCGTCGAGCGTGCTTCAGACTCTCCTAGAAACTCACCGTGCCCCACCTCCGGCGATTCAAACAGGATTGGCTCGCGACACGCGTCGTGTCCAGTTAGGTGTCACTCGGGGTGAGGGCGTCGTCATCGGCGACATAGACGTGCATTATTCTGGCACGCAGGTCGACTCCGCAGTAGTATGGATGGGGGTGTTCATAGAATCTCATCAGCGGTCTCCCGTTGGTCAGGCAGTTGAGCCCGTTATCCGGCTGGACCACAATTCCAGCCGTGTGAGCCTTCGGGCATCAGGACAACTTTAGGACAGCATCCCCCAACAGGAGGCCATGATGAGTATCAAGCGGTTCAACCCGACATTGTGCCGCGGGCGGGTTTGGAGTGTCATCAATGTCGCTCGTGCGGCACAACGCGGGTTATCCTGGGCATTAGTCCGTTGAATCTCTCTATGACATAACCTGGTCGTTAGACGTCAGTAACACAGGCCGCGGCGCGGAGACAAACATGCTCGACTTTACCAAGGTCCGATACACGCTTGCCGTCCTCGACTTGGCAAAATCCACGGATTATTACACTTCTGTTCTCGGCCTGGGCATCGAGTTCACTGCTCCTGGTTGGACATTTCTGTCTCGTGGCAGTTTTCGTGTGATGCTCGGTGAGTGCACAGACGCCACTCCACCTGGAGAATTGGGCGATCACTCATGGTATGGCTACGTAACAGTTTCAGACGCTACCGCTCTGTTCACCGAGTACCAGGCCACGGGCGCGGAATTCACTCAGATGCTTTCAGACAAGCCTTGGGGCATGCGAGAGTTCGGTGTCCGCACCGTCGATGGTCATCGGATCATGTTCGGGCAGGAGCTCTAGGCAATGTTGACGCCTGACAATGCGTTCAAGCCGAACCCGCTGCATTACGCGGGTCGGCTTAACTTAGGTGTTAGGCGACGGAGGCGTATCGCCCGTGACTGAAATGCGATGCAAAAAGTGCGGCAGGCCTGCAAACTTGATCCCCAATACGTAATGCAGACTTCGACGGGACTTTCAAGTTATATCATTCAAATTCAAATAACCTCAAGCAATGCGAGTATTCGCCTGCCACGGGATGGTGCCCCATGGACTGATTGCACCGACGGTCCCAGACCGCGAAGCGGCGGAAGGCAAGCTCGTAGCCTACGAAGAGTTGGCTAAGAAGCAGATCGCTGACTTCCTCGAGAGCATCAAAGATGATGCCGGCTGGATGGCAAGCACATTGCCTACGGTTTGCACGGCGTAATCAACGTCAACAAGCCCGGGACTACTTCTTGGGCCAGTTCAAGTGCTTATGAAGAAACTCGAAAGTCCCTTCACCATTGATGACGTGACCGCCGTTGAAGAACTCGATGTCCGTCTTGTCCGGCAAGCCGAACTGCGTGTAGAACCAGCGCGTCTTGGCATACTCCGAGGCCACCCAGGAATCCACGGCCACGACGTCGTGGTGACCCCGCTCGACCATGAAGGGCCTCGGGAAATTCAGATAGCTCAATTCGGCGTAGCTGAACGTGCCGCCCATGTTGAAATACGGCATTTCCCATTCGTCGGTGAACATGAAGCTCCGCGGATCGCGTGTGGACGCCACTTTGCGGGTCCAGTCATTGAAGTCGCCAGAACAGATCGACAATGCATAGCCCTCCAGCAGCGGTGGCACGCGAATCGCTGTTTCGCCACCGTAACTCAGTCCGTAGAATCCGATGCGTTTCGCGTCCACGTTGGGCTGCGTCGCCAGCCAACTGAGCCACTGCTCGTGATGTCGCAAGATGACTGAGAACATCGAGGCCTTCACCGTGTTTCCCTTGCGCGAGAGACTGCGGTATGTCTCCTCATTCCGATACAGATTGTGCGGTGCGAGGGTAATGAAACCACGCTCGGCAAGGCGCGCGGCGAAGTTCTGATAGGCCGGCACGTCGTCCTTGACTGAGTGGCTTGGGACACCGTTTCGACCATGCTGGCAGACAACCACGGGGCGTTTTTCACCGGGCTTCAGATTCTTCGGCAGGCACAAGATGCCCCATGCGAAACCTTCCGCGCCCGTGTCCAGCACGACTTCATACCCAGTCCAGGTCGGCTCATCATAAATCTTCCGCGAACGAGGATTGAGCGGCGGAAGCGGCGCGTCCAGCCGGCCAATGATTTCGTCCCAGAAAGCGTTTCGATATTCCTTCGCCTTCTTCACGAAGTCGTCCGACGATTTCACCGGAAATCTCAGATGGTAGTTCCAGGGCACATTCTTAAACTCAGGCACAACCTTGTACAGGAAGGACTGATTCCGCAACTGGTCTGAATCGCGAACGAGCCACTGGACCGCGTCGTCGAGTTCCCGTACCTGCCGCAACTGGCGGTCGACGGTATTGAACGAGCGCCGCTGGTCGTGCGGCGGGACATCAGAGAGCGACATTGTTGAAGTCACACCGAGCATCTGGACGAAGGCCGTCAGCGCCGGCTGGCTTCCAGTCGCGATCGACGTGCCTCCTTCAGCACTTACCAGTTGTCGCGGCTGAAAACCTTCCGGAAGCAAACTTCCAATTCGATTGAACTCCGCATTCACTTCGGCGAACGGCGGCGTGCTGAGCTTGCCGGGTGCGGCACACTTCTTCCGACCATCGCGAACCGGAGGCGGCCCATCAACCTTTGGCTCCAGGCTGAACTCCACGACCATCCCGCGCGGCGCAATGAGCGTTGCGATTTCCGCGTCGCCGAACTCTCGCAGCAGACCAAACACGTTGCGGTACAGCGGTTCCTGCCAGGTTTGCTGACGCGACTTGAAATAGCCGCTGACCAGCACGGCGCGGATCCGAGGGTCCACGGCCGCGGCATAAAACGCCAGCAGTCCACCTTCACCGTAGCCCGCAATGCCAATCTTCGCGTCGGCCAGGGACGGGTTGTCCGCCTGCCGTTTCGCGAACCAGTCCACTACCGCCAGAACCTTTTGTACTTCGTAGCCGATGACATGTCGTCCCATCATATAGGCCGGCCGATGAATCCACTCCCGGTGCGGCTGGTTCGTCATCACGACTCGTGGATTGCCCGAGCCCTCGTCGCTGCGGTCCAGCAGCACCGGCACAATCACGACAAATCCGTTTTCCGCCAGCCGCCTTGCGAACTGTGACTCCACCGGTACGCCCTGCGCGAGACCGACGAGCTGTTCGGGCGTCTGGTCGGCATCAGGTAATGCAACAACCAGGCCCTGGACCTTCCCTTTCGGCTCGAGTAACAGTCCTTCCCCGTGGACGCCCTCGAGCACCGGCCAGCGCACCTGATAAACGCTGAATAGTTTCGTGTCCCCCACTTGTGCGGGATTGTTCTCATCACCATAGCGTTCCATCGACACCGGCAGACGGGAGTCCCGCAGCCCAATGATTTCCTGGAACCGCTGGCGATTCGGCAAGATTGACCGTTCGTATGCTTCAGTCGAAGTGGCGTCGCGCCGCCAGACATGTGCCCGCGTCTTCGGCGAGTCCGCAATCGCCCGCTCCATGTCGCGATGCGCCGCCTCATGCATCTGCACGGAAATGTCGCCCGTAAGCAGGAGCGGCTTCGTGTTGGGAAGTGGCTGGGGATCGGTCGCCGGCTCGGCCGCACGGAGGGGCAGGGCGATCACAGATAACACGCCGAGTAGCAGAATTTGAAAGGTGTAAGTCATGTGATTGGTTCCGTTTCCCGGACGAGAGTGGTCAGTCTCTTTGTGGGATACTGCAGCTTCGTGGCAGTCACAGGCGCGGGCATTATATCACTAATACGAATCCCCGACTTTGATCAGCTTCATCGCTTCCGTCCCCGTATTCCACCACAAACTGCGTCGCGCAATGTCGGATATCCGAGATCGACGCTAAGTGATCCAATCAGTCGAACAGCAATCATTTCTGAGGACATTCCATATCGTGCCAACTCAACTTCGGTCAATTTGAGGCAAGAGCATCGCCAGGAGGCTCGAAACCAGCAACGGCGGCAGAAAAGTCCAGTAGAGCCATTCCGGATGCCCGGCCTGGTTCGTGACTGTCGTCAGGATCGCCACCACGATGCCGGCCAGTCCCCAGGCGAAGCCCATCGTCAGCGAGGATGCGATACCAGTATTGTTCGGAAACAGTTGATGGGAGTAGGAAATGACCGCCGCGGTGGTGCCATTGAGGACCAGTCCGGCCAGTACCAGTAGCGCGATCGTGGCGTAATAGTTTTCGTACCAGATTCCGAGTCCCAGGACCAGCGGGAATGCGACGAGAGGGTCGAATACGAGATGCCGCCGTTCCGTGCCGTGTTGGAATTTTCCCGCCAAATACAACATTCCCACGCTCCCCGCGCTCAGAAATGCGCTTTGCGTCAGGCCGATCGCGCCCACATCGATCCCTTGATTGGCCAGCGTGAATGCCACCGCCTTGGGGATGCCCACGGCCGGCAGCACCCGGCACGTGCTGACCAGCAGCAACAGCCCCGCCATTGCCCCGTGTTCGCGCAGGAATGGGATCAGCCGAACTCGATGCGCGTCAGCAGGTTGTTCACGTCGATTTGATCCGGCCCGGATGCCCAGTTCAAGCAACAGAACCAGTACAATACCGGGCGGAATCAACAATGGCAGGCAGCGCAAACCCCAGGCTTGAACACAGTAGCCCCCAATCAATGGCCCGAGTCCCAGGCCCAGGGTGCCGCCGAGCAGGAAAATGGAGATGCCCCTGGTCCGTTGCCCTGCTAGCACCGTGCCGGCCATCGTAACCGCTTCCGGATGAAAGGCACCGATCCCGACCAGTCCCAGAGTCAATGCGGCACACAACGCCCCCACATGCGGCAGGACGCCCAGCAATGGAAGGCAGATGACACCTGCCAGCGGCCCCATCCACACGACGGCTGGGACGTGCCAGCGATCCCGCAGCAGACCGAAAACTGGCTGGCTGAAGTTCACCGCGAGCATGGCCACAGTCAGCAACAACCATTGGCTCCACGGAGTCAGCCGCAATTCGCTGGACAATCGCGGCCACAGCGGCTCCACCAGCATCGCGTAGGCGTCCACAACGCAATGCAACAGACTCAGGCAAACCAGCGCACGAACAGATGACATGCGACCCCATGGTACAGGGAAAAAGGTGGGAGGAAACTGACAGGCGACTCCCAGTCTAACCGCATCCCGATGAAGTGGAGATACAGCTTTTCGGCCGGTCTTGATTTATAACTTACGAATGACGGCAACTGCCTTGCCCAGAATCTGGATGTCCTTGGAGGTGATGGGCTTCGTCTTGCCGCTTGCCACTAAGCTGATTTGGTTCGCGGCTTTGTGATAAATCCGCAGCACTGGCGACGAACCATCCACCAAGGCGAGGACGAGATCGCCGTTACGCGCGTTTCTTCCTCGCGTCATCACGACAGTATCGCCATCGGTGACGTGAACGTCCGCAAGGCCGTCCCCAGTCGCGGTGACTGCAAAGTTTTCGCTGTTTTCGAACAGCGGTGCGAAGTCCAACTGCTCGCCTTTGTCGAGATCGTCCAACGGATTGGTGCCAGTGAGGCGACCGGCACTCACCAATGCCGAACGTGAAATCGGCTGATTCGCGAGTTGGATGGCCCGGGCCATGTTCGGCTCGCGGAT
>JAQGHS010000735.1 GCA_028291605.1 Planctomycetaceae bacterium
AATTATCAATCGTCAATTATACATTATCAATTGACCTATGGTTTGTCACTTGAGGTGACAAATGACAGGCAGGATGCCTATCCTACGGCGAAGCATCCGCGGTCGCCGTTTCACTTCAGCCTCAGGAGTTTTCCGATGTCACAGCGTCAGAATCGTCGTCGTTTCCTGGAGAATACGGGCCGGGCCGCCGCGGCCGGTGCGATTTTGCCCGCCTTTCTGGGGGACTTGTGCTACGGCTATCAGGCTGAAAACAAGGCGAAGAATGATCGCCCGCGGTTGGGTTCCATCGGTGTCGGGGGGCAGGGGACCGGCATCATGAACCGGGCTCGCGAATTTGCTGATTTGATGGCGGTGGCCGATGTCGATGCGGCTCATGCTCAACGGGCGATTCAGAACACGAAGGCCGAGGCGTTGGGTGACTACCGGAAGTTGCTCGATCGTCAGGATATTGATGTGGTCACGATTGGCACCCCCGATCATTGGCATACCAAAATCGTGATCGACGCTTTGCAGGCCGGCAAAGATGTGTACTGCGAAAAGCCCCTCACGCTGACTATTAAAGAGGGACAGCAAATCGTCGCCGTTGTCAAAGAAACTGGCAAAGTTCTGCAAGTCGGGACTCAGCAGCGGAGCGAGAATTCGCTGGTGTTCCTGCGGGCCGTGGCGACTGTCCGCAGCGGGCAATTGGGCAAGATCCAGAAGGTCACCGTCAGCCTGCCGCTATCGACGGGAGTCGGTGGACCTTTCGAAAAACAGGAGATCCCGAAGTCGCTGGACTGGAACATGTGGCTGGGACAGGCGCCGCTGGCTGACTACTGCCCGCAACGTTGCCACTTCAATTTCCGCTGGTGGTACGAATACTCGGGCGGCATTGTGACCGACTGGGGCGCACATCACATGGATATCGCCCAATGGGGCTTGGGTATGGATCAATCGGGACCGTCTTCGATCGATGGGACGAAGTCAAAACTGCCGAATATCCCGAACGGATATAACACTCCGAAAGAACCGATTATTGAATACACCTATCCCGGTGACATTCAGTTACAAATCGTGACCGGCGATGAATTTGTCGTGTTCGAAGGGGACAAGGGCCGGATCAAGGTCAACCGAGGGCGTGTCACCGGCAAGGCGATCGAAGAGCAGGACGCCGACAAGGGATTGATGGACAAGGTCAACGCCCTAATGGTTGAACTCTATCCCAGCGGCAAGCCGGGTAACCACATGGCCAACTTCTTCGAATGTGTGAAGTCGCGGAAGTCGCCGATTTCGGACGCGATCAGCCAGCACCGGTCGGTGAGCGCCTGCCACCTGGGCAACATTGCCGTGCGGTTGCAGCGGAAGCTGGAATGGGATCCGGTGAAGGAGCTGTTTGTCGGTGATGAGGAAGCTAATAAGATGATCAGCCGCTTTCAGCGAGAGGGTTTTGAGATCAATATCTAGATCTCGCAATTTGCCAGGATCCCGATTCCTCTTCCGTCCTTTTGGTCCCTTTGGTCCAATCTGTCCCTTTGAATTCTTGGGACAGATTGGACCGTTGCACTTATGCTGCACCGCTACTGCGAATGCGTTTCGATCGCGGAGCGATCAACGACTTTCATTACCCCCTGTGGCATAGACACATACGTTTCGTCTTGCCAGTCACTTGGTTGGCCGTCATAGTTGAAGGAAGACGGTCGGGCTGAGTTTGCCGTCACTTTAGGCAATTTGTGGGAGGCGAAGTGCGTCAGAAGCCACCTTGTGTCGCTTTTGGGTCGCCGATAGAATCCGCCGCGCTTTCCGAAACCGGATCCCGGCTCAACGGCTGTTTCTCGTTTCGCGAGAATGCGTTAGGTATTTCACAATCAGTGTGCTGCGACGGCGGAATCGTCTGAGATTCTCTCACATCGTCGGCATTCGATGCTGATGGTGGAAACCTGAGGACTTCTCACCGACGACTTCCCGCCTTTATTCCCATGCCTGCCGTGTAAGAGACGATCTCCCTGATGGATCATCATCTTGACGCCGTGTTTGCTATCCCTGGCGCTGACCCAGCGACGGGGGAAGCGGACCGCGCGCCGATAGAACCGCCGCATCAAGTTGAGAGTGCTTCCGAGCACCGCTCGGGGGTTGCTCGCGCCTTACGTGCAGTCACTCATCTGGCGGCGAATTTCCCGCTTTCGATACTATTTCTGACGGCAATCGTCTGCGCTCTGTGCAGTGTTTATGCGAGCAACCATTTAGGCTTCAAGACCAAACGCGCCGATCTGATCAATCCGACGGCGGCCTATCACCAGCGCTGGATGGCCTTCACCAAAGACTTCGGCGATATGGCCGACATGGTCGTTGTCGTTGAAGGCCAGAATCGCGAGACGATCAAAAAGACGCTCGATGATCTGGGCACCCAACTCGAACGCGAGCCCGAGAATTTCTCGGAAGTCCTCTATAAAGTAGATACGAGGCACCTGCAGCATAAGGGGCTGCAGTATCTCGCGCCCGCTCAATTGGAGATGCTCCTGACGCGGTTGGAAGAGTTCGGTCCGGTCCTGCGAGGGCGCTGGAATCTGCTCAATCTGAACCGCATCTACCAGGGTTTGCGATACCAGTTACAGCAATCGGAAAAGCTGCCGAATGCCGAGCAGGTGGCGGCCGTGCAGATGCATCTTGCCCAAACTTTTTCCAGCAGTCTGTTGGAATTCGTGAGTCCAGATAAGAAGTATCATTCTCCCTGGGAAGGCCTGTTTCAGCTCGACGCGGCACAGTCGAAGACCGGTCCGCAGATCACTTACAACCTGAATCAACGCGGTACGCTCGGCTTCCTGCTGGTCAAACCGACCACCGAAGATGCGGGTTTCGAAGGGGCCAAACGGTCCATTGAGCGGATGCGGGAAATCCTGAAGGATGCCGAAGAAACGCATCCCAAGGTCAAGCTGGGACTCACGGGCATTCCCGTTTTGGAATATGACGAAATGCGATCGTCCCAGTCCGCGATGGTCTGGGAATCGATCATTTCTTACGCCGGTGTCGGGATATTGCTGATCCTCGGATTCCGCGGCATCCGTTTCCCGATCATGGCCATGTTGATGCTCGCCGTAGCGACCACCTGGTCGTTCGGATTTACCACGGCTAGTGTCGGCCATCTGAATATTCTGTCGGTCTCGTTCGTCGCGATTGTCGTGGGATTGGGGTTCGATTACGCGATCCTCTTCTTATCGAAGTACATGGAATTGCGCCAATCGGGACGGACTCTGCCCGACGCCTT
>JAQGHS010000747.1 GCA_028291605.1 Planctomycetaceae bacterium
TGTCATTTCTTATCTTGGACGGACAGGCAGGATGCCTATCCTACGGTCTTGTGATCCTCAACTGTCAATCGAATCGAGGGCTAGCGCCCTGCGGCTGATTTTTCCCGTCCCGGCGCGACCGCCTGGAAAGCAATGCTCACCATGACTGCCATGCTGTGGCTGGGATTTCTGTTCGGCCTGACGACCGCCAACCTGCCAGAACCCACGCTGACGCGTTATGAGTTCTCACAACGGCTCATGGGGATATCGTTCGATATCTCAGTATATGCCTCTGACGAGACAGTCGCAAACGAAGCGGCGGAAGCGGCCTACAGACGCATCAGAGAACTCAACGCCATCTTCAGCGACTACGAACCCGACAGCGAACTGAACCGGCTGTGCAAGACCGCCGGAACTGGCCGCGCCATTCCAGTCAGCCGCGAACTTTGGGAGATCATCCTGGCGAGTGTCGCACTCTCCGAAAAATCGGAGGGCGAGTTCGATATTACTGTCGGACCATTGATTCGCCTGTGGCGTAAAGCGAGGCGTGCCAAACAGTTGCCCGATGTCGAGCAGATTGCAGCAGCCCGGTCACTGGTGGGCTACAAGCTCATCAAAGTCGATCATCAAGCCCGCACCGTCGAGCTGACCAAAGCCGGCATGCAGCTCGATCTGGGGGGCATTGCAGTCGGATATGCCTGCGATGATGTGCTGAAAATCTTTCAGCAGCGAAAACTAACCCGCGTGATGATCGACGGCAGCGGCGACATCCTGGTCGGCGAGCCTCCCCCCGATCAGGCCGGGTGGATCATCGGAATTGCTCCCGCAACTCCAGACGGTCCACCTAGCCGTCAACTCAGTCTGAAAAACGCGGCCGTTTCGACATCCGGAGACGTCTTTCAACACATCGAAATCAACGGCGTACGGTATTCGCATATCGTCGATCCGAAAACCGGATTGGGAATCACCGACCGGAGCACCGTGGTAGTCGTCGCCAAGACCTGCCTGGCAGCCGACGCATGGTCCACAACGGTCAGCGTGCTAGGCCCCGAACGCGGGATCAAGGGTCTGCTGGAGTCGCACCCCGAGGCGGCCGCGTTGATCATCAGGACCACCGCCAAACAGCCTCTACCGGAAACAGTGGAATCTCCCGGCTTACAGAAGTACTTGGCAAAAGGTGTGTCGGACAAATAATTCATAAGTCCCATCGGTCCCATGCATTGAATGGGACTTATGGGAACCAATTCACTTTCTATCGACGGGCCATCGCCGGCCCGGTCCTGTGAACGCGTTTGATCGCGGAGCGATCAACGACACTCTTTTCGATCTTCCGCGATTCTTGAGACTGCGTACAATTCTGGTGTTCAGCGGTGGACTCAAGGATGCGTCGTCTGCATGGAGGCTTGTGAATATGGCAAAACGATTCCGATGGAACGGATTGATCACAGCAGTCGCTATTCTGGCTTGTGCGAACTCTGCTGCAGCGGATCGGCCGGTTCCAAGGGGGCCCCTCGCGAATCCACCACTGAGGCAACAACGGGTCGATCCCGCGTTGGCCAAGGTCATACAGGATTGGCAACAGGCACAATCGAAGATCCGCCGTTTGGACGCTCGTTTTTCTTTCATCCGTTATGACAA
The DNA here is from genome assembly GCA_028291605.1 of Planctomycetaceae bacterium. Classification (GTDB taxonomy): domain Bacteria; phylum Planctomycetota; class Planctomycetia; order Planctomycetales; family Planctomycetaceae; genus JAKFVC01. Next base: position 1,618 of record JAQGHS010000747.1, read on the forward strand.
GGTATTCGCGGTCGCTGAAATTGGCGACGGTCTCGTTTCTGTCGACCGAACGGGGCAGGCTTTCTACCAAGTAAAGCCGAGACAGCCCAAACCGGGCGAAACCTTCAAGGACCGTTTTCCCGCGAAGCCGGCACGGGCAGAAAGATGGCATTTTACTGAGCACACCATCTACAAGGTGGATGATCTGGCTCGTAAATATGAGAGCGTAGCGATACCGCCCGAGGACCGACCTATGGCCATTCATCGGTCCTCGAATCCTCGCCCTGCCGCGCCACCCTTGCCGGAAGACGTCACTCCATTGTCGGCGCAACGACAAGCCGAGATTGCGAATCCGGTTCCGGACCCACCAGCGATACCGGAAGACGTCCTCGTCCTCACGAAACCATATCCTCCGACGCTGTTGGATGCGGCATTTTACGTTCTGTTCAGAATGGCGTTTTCATCACCATCTGAAAAAACGAATGGGGAAGCGAAGCCGTTTCGCTTCTTCTGGTTTCCAGAAATGTTCCTGGCCCAGCCATTCTTGTTAGATACGCGTCCCGATCTGCTGCACAAGAATTTCCATATCGAGCTCACGAAACAAACTCCAACTCAGACGTGGCTGGAGCTCGTGCCACTGAGGCAACAGGACTTAGCCAACTACAAAAAAGCTTGTCTCATCCTGGATGCTGCAGACTACAAGCTGAAAGCCATGAAATTGGTCGATTCGACTTCTAATATCGAGACGGTATATGTGTTTTCAGACGTTCGCATCAATCAGCCGCCTACGCCCCCTTTTGGCGACTTGGGGCATCCGGATCTCAAGGGATACACCAGGCTGACGCATCCATAATTTCGCCCCCCGATGATCACGATGAGATGGTGAGTCTACAAAGCGGTTCGGCGAGAGGCTCACCATCCCGTGACGTCGAAATATCCTTCACCTCCTCGAGTGACGAGGCTGAATCGGAGACGGACTTCAAAGGTAATTCAGCCTCGCCACTGCGGATGCGTTTTGATCGCGGAGTGATCAACGACTATCTTTGATCGCCCTTAGCGGCTGCGTGGCGAACGGAATTGCCGCATTCGCAGGACTCGGTCGATCTGTACGACTTCGCCGTCATGGACGTTGATCGTGATCTGGCCGAAACGCAGACCTTCCAGGGCTTGGCGGATGCTGTCGGTGACCGATTGAGGAACGGGAACCAGAGCGGAGTCAATGGCCTCGGCAACCAGTTCGGGGGTCAGTGTTGTGCTCATACGAAATCTCTCCGTTGGGACAAGGCGTTTGGGGAATGTGCAAAAATGAGAACTGCCGCGGTGTCGATCACTTTTCAGTTCGAGCGCCTCACCGTCCTCCAAGTCCCAGTGGCCGTTCACTACTTTTCCACAGCCACTGGTCCTGGATCTAATCGTTCTATATCCCCCTTGCTGGGTGATACTTGTTGTTAAAAAAATACTAGTTGGAACTCGCGGTCTGTAAATCGGTCTTTAAATCAAACTCAAAGGAATTCGACCCCGAGACCACTTCGCGTTGAAGTTCGGACTTGACGTTATAACGTGGCGGGATACGCACCAATGACGCCCGTCCTTCGCGGCCATCGACATCATGGTCGATCTTGACTCGGTGTGAACCGACAACGGCACCCCAGCGGTTCTTCGAAAATTGTAGCTGAAAGTTGCCGTCTTCATCGGTGGTACCCACTGAAGGCGACTTGCCGTCGGGCTGAAACTCGACGATGGCATCTGCCAGCGGTTCGCCATTCAACCGCACCCGGCCGCGTACCGGAGCCAGGCCCGAATCCGAGCCTCCGCATCCTGCTATCGTGCCCAACAGCACTCCGCCGACGATCAGCCAACTCGCCCACAACTTCGGACTCACGTGACGACTCTCCTCCACGAGATAATACGTGTGCTTGATAAAACCCAAGGTGACAGAGCAATTCTGAAAAGCGGTCAGATTTCTAATAGTCACTGGTAATCGCTCCATCATTGCGCATGGCCAGCCGTTGATACGTCCCCAGCATCGTGCTCTCGTTGCCGGGAACTCCCAGGGTGTTGTCGAAGTGGATCGACTCGTTGATAAATTGCACGCGTCCGTCGGCGAATAGAAAATGGGCTCCGCCGACATGACCGCTGTGGAAGGCTCGTGGAGCATTCGTTCCCGGCAGGTTGATCTTCCAATTGGCGATTCCCTGATTCTGACGCAGGCCGTTCTCGCCATTTCCCTGGTAGTTGCGAACCCCGATCCAGATTGCGGAATTGAAGTCCCAATTTCTCTCGCCAACCATAAACGTATTACTGGTGCCGTCCGTGATATCGACAACACGGACCTTGCTATCGGGCCAGAAGATGCCAAACGGATCTTGTCTGCTCAACAGCCAATCCGAGGCCCAGGACCAGCGAGTGCCGTGAACGCCGGCGTAACTGGCGGTGGCTGTCGCCGTGTCACCGTAGGCATTATTAGTGAATATCTTCTGGTCATTAATGTCAGGTGCAGTATCGGTCGGGCATCGAAAGACGTTGACCGGGATCTGGGTCAACGGGCGCAGTGCCGCAGTCTTCATCAGCACGTGCAGTTCCTTGGTATTCACACCGAGCTGATTGAACAACGCACCTTGTTCCAGCTGCGGGAGAATGAATGCTCCCCAGCCGTAGCCGGCTTTCCCTGCAGTGTCGAAGGTGGTATCAACGATCGCATGGACATTGCCCGGCGGAAAGGCTCCGAACGATTCGTGGTAGTTGTGCAAGGCCAGGCCAATCTGCTTCAGATTGTTGCGGCATTGAGAACGCCGAGCGGCCTCGCGAGCTTGTTGAACGGCTGGCAACAGCAAGGCGATCAAGACGGCAATGATGGCAATCACAACGAGTAATTCGATCAGCGTAAAGCCGCGTGTGGTGCGCGGCGGGGCGGGTTTCGAGTAAACCGACATACAAATCTTCTCCTGTCTGGCGGGGGCCTGCGGCGGCTCCTGCCAGTGATGTTGTGTGGCTGGTGTGTAGACGAGAGTGGCCCGGCATCTGCATTACGGGTCGATGACAGTCTTACCCGGGTCCGCAATCTGAGTTCGCGACCGGGGGCGAGACAGTTCTGCAGGGACTGCTCACTGGGGCGCGGCGGATTTCCAGGTCGAAACGAGTCTTCAGACAAGCTTCAACAGCGAACTGCGGTTCCGCAGGGAGCAGGACATAAACCAGGGCTAAGACACAGTGTGACGCAACAACATACCGGACTGAAATCCAGGGCATGAGGGCGTCGGCTGAATTGCAGAGCAAGCAATTCAGCACTAGGGGCTCGTCTCGTGGGGAGGCAATGAAACACGGGAGACCTCCAAGGTCTCAACTGCGGCCTCCGGCGTAACCAGTCAGCACTGCAGCCAGCAAATAAGAGAAGGGGGCTTGAGTCGCCCCTCTTTTAAATATCACCTGTTAAGTGATGGTTATATTATCGGTTCCCCACGCGTTTTGTCAAGTCCTTTGATTCCCCTCGGGAAAAGTTTTCGTTTTTGTCGTATCTCAATATAAACATTGGTATTACAAACTTTCAAAATCACTGGGGAAACATAATTGATGACGAAGGCGCTCTCCATTGATGTCTCGAGTGAATGGCCTTTGGAAATCTTCGTGTCCTTTGTGACCTTCTGTTCCAATCCCCTCTTTTGAACAGAAGGTCACAAAGGACACGAAGAAATGCGAAGATAGAAAAAGAGGAAAATCTGGTGGATCGGGATGTTGTGAGTTTTCGGACCGCTGACTCATCGCCGACGCTGGTAGCGTCGGCCACGGGGGCCGGGACCCAATGCGCAGTCGCAGAAAACCCATGACTCCATACAAAATCTTGTTTTGTCGCTCACCTCGACTGTGCGGGGCTCGTATACTTTGGGAATGCATGGCTTTGACGAGCTGGAATGAACTGATACGCTGCGGATCTACAAACCGATTACGGGATTGTCACACATAAACCCCATTGCGGGGTCGGTCGGATAATTCGATATGGCAGGCTGGTTTTCACGGGTATTGCAGGGGAACGAACCGGCCGAAGCCGAGCCGGTTGAGTTTTCGCTGACCTGCCGCTGTGGAAATACGGTCACCGGAATTCGCGGGCAGCGGATGCATGTGGCGGTGTGCCGCGAGTGTCGCTATCAAATCTGTGTTTTACCGGTCAGTCCCTATCCACGGCCGAAAGTCCGCACGCCGAAGAAAAAAGTCCCCAAGCCCGCGTCGCGGCGAGACGTCGCAGGTGAAGACGTGAGGACTCCACCACCGATTCCCAAGCGGGCTTCGCGACGGGATGGAGAAGCCAGGCCGTCCGAGCCAGCACCCAAGAAATCGACTCGAATTGAACCGAAGTCCTCCCAAGCCGCCCCCCGCGAGCCGCAGTTTACGGCGCCTCGACGTCGCATCGTGACTCCCTTGCGGCTGATTGCTGTCGGCATGCTGGGAGTCGTGACCCTGGCGGGATGGTGGGTAGGACACCGTCGGGCGGTGGGTCAGGCGGTGGTGACATTCGCCGAAGCGGCCAAGGCGGGCCGAGCGGCGCTGGCGGAATCTGATTTCGGCTCGGCCGATCTGCAATTACGACGTGCGGTGACCGCGTTGGAACTGCTGGGGCGGGATGATCGCGAAGCCCGGCAGGTGCGACAACTGGCACGCGAAGCCGCCGCCGCTCATGGGTTGGCACTGAGCAGTCTGTTTGAACTGATCAGCGAGACGCGTGGCGCGCAAAAGATCTCGCCCAATAATTGGCAGCAAACGATCAAGCAGAGTTATCAGGGGCGCTGGTTTCTGCTGGAAACCAATGGCCTGCAGTTTACGACGGGCGATCCGCCGCAGTGGCGTTTTTCGGTGCCCCTTATTCCGGGGACCGAGCCTCTGCAGATCAGCGGGGATCTGGCAACCTGGTCGCGCTTGTTCGGCTCAACGCCTCCGACCCATGTGATCATTGCCGGGCAATTGGATGAAATTCGATCGTTGGGAAATGGTACCGATCAAGGCCTGGAGATCGTCTTGAAAAAGGAATCACTGTGTCTGTGGACGAATGCAGAAGTGTATTCGGTATTAGGGGGCACCCTGGATGAGGGCAGCCTTACGACGTTGAAGGCACAAGCTCAGTTACTGGGGATTTCCGAATGAGTGAGAAAGTAGCCTTCGCAATTCGACTCGGTCTGATCGTCGTATGCTGCCTCGGCCTGCCGCAATCATTGTCAGCTGCCGGACGCGTCTTCCCAGTGCAGGAATTTGAAGAGGTTCGCGAGCGGTGGGTCGGCCTGGAAACCACGGTGGAAGGTCGGCGGCAGGCCTATGATGACACGTTGATCAAGCTCAAGAATTCGACGGTCACCTTCAAGCCAGTCGTGAAGCCGCCCAAGCTGGAACGCCGCGGCGCCAATTTGCGGCTGACCGGGACCCTGGAAAAAGTCGATTCGAAGTTCGTGTTTCAAGTGCGGACGGTGGAAGAAGTCCCCAATGATCTCGAACAGTATGACGCTCGTGAACGCGAAATCAAACGGACCGATCCGGCCCAATGGTACGCGCTCGCGGTCTGGGTCGAAGGCCGGGGCAAGTTCTATGATGACTCGGTGCTGTTGGAGAAAGCCCAGGAGTGCAAGCGGAAAGGTTTCGACATTGAACGCCGGCAGTTGCCCGAGGGTGATCATCGCGCGCGGATGCAGTTGGCCGTTCGTTCAAACGATTTGGGAATTCCCGACACCGTGCGTCAGGAACTGGTCCATGAGGCCTATGTGCTGCGTCGCAAAGCGATCG
>JAQGHS010000755.1 GCA_028291605.1 Planctomycetaceae bacterium
ATCTGGCCCACTTCGCGACCATAGTCGTCGAAAATGACGACTTCGGCCTCACCGAGCCCCTGCCGGTTTTGAACCTGTCCGACTTCGAACCGGCCGGTCAGATCGTCGGCCAGATCGAAGGTCCAGACGACCCGGCCGTTGGGTTCGCCCGTGTTGTCGAGCAGACTGACACCGTAAAGTTGCGATCCCAGACCGACCACGAGCAATTGCCCGAGACCCCAACCGTGGTAGGTCTGAATGAGCTCTCGCAGGGGCGATCGCGATTTCGGCAGCGGAATCTCCCAGTACCCGGGATACCAGTCCCCCTGGCATAGCAGCCGGCTGGCGTTGAGGTCCACGGTCACGTTGATACGGTCCAACAGACTGCCCGGGGGCGATTCGATGGGGATGGGCATCAGGAACGGCTCGCGCGGCTTGCCCTTGGGCTTCGAGACGGCGGGCTTTGTCGCAGGCCAGAGATCAACGGGGCCCGCCTTTAACTGCGTCGCCAGCAGCGACATGGCGGGCAGTTCGGCAATGACCTGCGAGACAGTATGCGACGGATCCAGACGCACATCGGCGAACTCATCGCGCAGTGTCGCATAGTAGCGAATAGCATCTTGCCGGAAGCTGCGCTGAGTCATCTCCTGGGCCAATTTCAAAAACGCTGCTGCGGAGATCGTTTGATCCGCGCCGTCGGTGAGATCCAGCAAACTCAGCTCCTGCCGAAATGCGGGCCAACCGATACCGACCTTGGTATGATCACTAATTCTTGCCTGTTGCCCCCAGCGCAGATGGCTAAACTGTAAAGCGAACCGCTGGATGGCAAACGGGTCGCTGCTGCCCCGGGCTGCCTGCAGAGTCTCATCCAGGATCTTTTCCAGAGCCGGTCGCGCATCATCTGGAGTTTGTTGCAGGAGTTGGAGTAGCACGCCTTGCAATGCTCGATCGCTGCGGACGACGGTTTGTTTATCGATTCCAGGTTCGAATTCCTCCATCGAAGCCTGCGCGGCAAGCTTGATCGCCGCACGCAAAGCAGCCGGCCTGTCCCCCATGATGACACTGGCGTGAATTCGGCAGCGCAATTCATCAGGCAAATCACCCAAAGCGCTGACGAGCGGGGTGATTTCCAGGAAAATTGCCCCTTTCAGCTCGGGCCGAGTCGCGACGAGCTCCAGCAGGGTGCGGACGAGTTGAACTCGCAACGTGGGCTGGGGTTGCTGCCGATATAATTCGCGCAACAGCGTCGCAACTTGTGCGACATCACCGCCACGCCGCATCTGACTATAAAGCTGTCCGAGCAGATCTGGATCATCCGGCTTGCGCATCAGGCGAGTCAACAGTTCCTGATGCTCAGTCTCCCATGCTCCGTAAACTTCCAGGCGTTGCGGAGTAAGTGAAACCAGGACCCCCGAACTGGCGACAAGATTACCCAAAGGGGCTTGACTGCCCTGGGCTCCACGCAATGTTTTGCCGGTTGCCGCGTCCACTAACAGAACAGATCCCGATCCGAGCGGCAGGAGGTACTCGTTGCCGCGGATCATGCCGATACCGCTGGGGCGATCGATTTCCCGTTGCCAGACAATGTTGCCGGTTTCCGGATCCAGACCTTTTAAGGAGCGGTCGCCCACAACCAGCAATTTCTCACTGACCAGTCCTCCGAGATACAACCCATCCACACGCGGTTGCTCCCACACCAGTTGACCCGTCTGCGCATCGAGAGCCTGAATGGAATCGCTTTCCGGAGTGACGAAGTAGACGCGACGAGCATCACGCGCCAGACCAATCCGTTGCCAGCCGCCGAGCGGGACGACCTTGGATGGTTCGGCAAACGCGCCGAAACGCCCCGGTGCTTTGGGGACGACTTCGCGGTTAACGTAGCGGTAGGCCCACTCGTAATTGCGAGTGACAGTATCGATCGACAAGATACAGCCGCTGCCGGTGGGACAGATCAACCAGCCATCCTGCCACAGCACGGGCAACTGACGCAGCTTGCGGCCGGGGTGCAGCAGCAAATCTTGCTTGATCGACGCCAGGGGTAATTGCCATTCGAGCCGTCCGTCGGCGCATTTCAGTACCACCAGCTTCAATTGGGATTCGGTTTCTCCCAGCAGATAAAGTCGCCCGCCGTGAATGATGGGCTGGCTGAGGAAGTAGATGTCCGACAGTTCCGGCTGCAGCCATGATTGCCAGGTGATTGTCCCGTCCAACAGGCGGCAGGCGACGAGCTGGTTGCGCGGACGGGGATATTGCTGGTCGTCGGTGATGACGCGCTGTTTCTCGCCGATAAAGTAGGCCTGCTGCCGATCGGCGACACAGCTTCCGGTCACTTGATTCTGCACGAGATACCGCAGCAACTCCTGCCCCTTGAAGTCGCGAAAGCCCGCATTTTCCAGAGTTTGAGTTCGCTGCCGCGGCTCGGCACTATCGGACAACGCGGAACATTCCCAGACCGGTTTTCCCGATTGGAGGTCAAACGCCGCCAGACTGGCATAGGTCCGCAGGAGCACCAGGCTATCGGTCACGCACGGGATGGCCGCGGGCAGCGACGGCATCCCCGAGTTCCTCAGGTCCTGGTTCGCGACATCGAACAGTTCATTCCACGTCTTGTCATTCAGCACCGAAACCGACCAGCGCGGCATGACCCCGGGGAAGGTCAGTTCGGAAGTCTTTTCCAGTTGTCGATCATCACGAGCATTGCTGAACGACGCCAACGCCGCATTGATCCGCACGTCGGCGTTCGCCGCATTTTTTGCGTCAAACAAGCGCGAGTAAAGTTGCAGACCGGCCCGCGCACGCAGGCGATCACCGGCTCGCCAACGTGCTGCCGCGTTGTGCAAGATCACCGGCAAATCATCGGCTCGGGCGGCTTCCGGCAGGGGGAGACTACGAGCTGAGATCGTCGCCGCGGCTGAAAAATCACCGCGATCAAAGCATTGCAAAGCGGCCCGTCGCAAAGCCTGCCGGCCCGGTTCAGAATCAGGATAGCGAGCGGCAATACGCAGCAAGGCGTCGAGATCACGATTCTGCAGGGCCGACTGGAGATCGGGTTCGGCTCGGCTAGAAATATCTGTCGCGTAGAGTTCTCGCAGATTCGCCGGCCAGGCTGCGAGTTGCCGGAACAATTCGCGGCGAATCCCGCGGCGGTACGTACCGGTTCCGGACCAGCGATCCTCGGGCAATTCGACCAGCCACCGGACCAGCTCACCGGCCCGGACGAAATCGCCCTTCTCCAAAGCCTGTGTCGCCGCCTGAAACCGCTGCTGGCTGGTTCGATCCTGCGTGAGATCCGGGGATGGCAAAGCGGAATTGGAAAGAGGATCGGTGGCAGGTACCGCGGTCTGAGCCGCCAGCCTATCAATAGCGAGAAACAAGCCAATCCAGGTGGCGAAGAAGACCCAACGATTTGGCACAACCACTCGCATGAACAACCTTATCGCACCAAGACCATCTCAACCGAGATACTCATAATAACAGCTTGATGGGTCAGCCGAAATGCAAAGATAGTCGTTGATCGCTCCGCGATCAAAACGCCGGCGCAGGGTGCGGCGTGATCCAAGATCCAAGTTCTTACGTACTATTAGGTAGCAGTTGAAAATAATGAAGATCGTGAATCGCTTCCGAACACCTCTTAAAACTTGGAACTCCTAACCTTTCGTTTATGGTTATGGGTAAGTGTCTGTTTTTTAACCACGAAT
>JAQGHS010000767.1 GCA_028291605.1 Planctomycetaceae bacterium
GAGAGAGGGGTCCTATCGACTCGTGTGGTAACGGAAGATATGACCACAAACCTCAATCGCATCAAGACTTCTTTCATTCAACGGGAAAAGGGTTAACGGCGTAGGGTGCCACTGGCTCTGCCAGTGCTTTGCCGGACAGCCGAACGACTACCGGCAGTGGCCGAGCCAGTGGCACCCAACCCCAAAAACAAGGCGTGACAGAGCACTAGCCCACCCCACGCCTCGGGAAGCCACTGCCACTGATTCGCGGCCGTCGCCCAAGGTTAAGAACCTTGGCCACCCCGCTTGGCAGGAAACTCTTTGCCATCGACTTGCAGTGACACATCCGGCCGCCGTTCGCGGAAGCGGGCGACGCCGGCCGGGGTGTAGTGGGCTTTCGGTCCACCGCTGAGAAACAACGTCGTCAACGCTGGAAGCGTGGCAATCTTGTCGAGATCTTGATCATAGGGTGACACCTGGTGTCCGACAAATTCCAGTGAGGGTATCCCTTCCGCCCAGCCGTTGCGGTATGCCGTGTCCGACAACTGGACTGTGGTTTCGCCTTCACTCGAGGCGAGACTAACGCCAATTCCACCACGCAGCCCTCGGAGGCGATCGATATCTTGATCACTGATCGGTCCTTGAATGAAAAGTTTGCTTAATCTGGGGTGGGCATTGATGGCCGCAATCGCGTCCTCACTCAATTGATTGCCACTCACAGGATTCAGGGCGTCCAGAATTGGAAAGTGAGCGATCGCACGCACTGTCTGTTTGCCGTCTGGAGAAGGCGCGATTCCCAGGTGCACGATTCGCGGATGATCGTCGCCCAGCTTCGCCAAGCCCTCATCAGTAATGCTCGAGAAGCCAGTCGTAACTTGGTCCAGATCTTTGAGCGGTGACAGTTCCGTGACGCCCGCGTCCGTGAATCCCGGCGATCCAATGTGGAGCACCTTCAGTCCGTGAACTGTCCCGATACTGCGCAGCGAGTTGTTAGTGACCTTCGCACACTCTACGATTCCGAGTCGCTCGATACTGGCATGTTCCAGATGTGCAATACCGGCATCAGTCAGATGGGCCACCGCGTGCATCGTTACGCTGTTCAACTTCCGACATTGACGGAGTAGTGCCAACCCCTGTTGATCTTTTTCTTGCATCAGGTCGGCATTCATCACCGTGGAATACAGGGTAAAATCTCCTGAGGGCAGCGGGCCACCTGCCAACTCGACCGAACGATCTTCGAGATCCCGAAGTTGTCCCCATCCGCCAACGGACAACACCCACTCCGCCGCCTTACGTTCGGCGGCGAAATCGATGGGGGCGAGAGCGGGATCCGACGGTGTGGTCTTGATCGGCTTGGGCATCGCCGGCCCCGTCAGCTTCAACGCCTGGCGCACGGCATCGACCGGCAAAGCCACACGAAAGCCAACACCTTCGTTGATAAACGTCGCTTCGATGCTGCGCCGTGCCGATGAACGGCCAAACGTCGCCGCAAAATGATAGCCACCACCACGGTAAATTCGCCGGGTACCGGCTGCGGACGGGCCGCTGGGGTTGATCGCGGGCTGTCCATGAAACTGCGAATAAGAGTTGGCCTCCCACCAATCCTGGACCCACTCCCCGACATTGCCATGAGTGTCAAAGAGCCCAAAAGGATTTGACTTGACTTCGCCCACGGCATGCGTCCGAGCACCGCAGTTTCCGTTAAACCATCCGGCCCGGACCAAATCTTCGTCTCTGTCACCGACCCAGTATCTCGTGGTGGTTCCCGCCCGGCACGCAAACTCCCATTCGGCCTCCGTGGGTAACCGGCAGCCAGGACCGTCGAGCGACGTTACCGTCTCACCGCTTCGGAAATAGAACGGCTTCAGTTTCTCCTGCTCGCTCAGCTTGGCGCAAAATTCCGCCGCGTCGTTCCAACTTACGCTGTCCACAGGATGTCTCGCCGTGTCCATTCCAGCGACTCGTTCTGCGATATCCCGGTTTGGTCCGGTTGGAACAAACAAAGACGGATTCTTCCTCATCACCCTTTTGTATTCAGCCTGCGTTACTTCGTAGACGCCGAGGTAGATCGGCTCGGTAATGATCACTTTGTGCTGCGGGGACTCGCTACGGACGTAGTCTTCCCAAATTTTATTGATGTTCATCTGGAGCAATGCGGCTTCCATCTCCTCCTTCGTGCTGCCCATCAGGAACTCACCGGGCGGGATGAGGCGGAACTTCATCTCGACGGAGTTCGTGTATTCCACCGGAACCTTGAGATATTCCGCCCAGGCTGTTTGATACGCCTGGGCCTCCTCCGCAGTGAATGGAGCAACGGCCGGCTTGGGTGCATCGACTGGCCAACCGTACCAGCCCACGGCTACCGGCGTAAGTGCATTGGGGTTCGACACTGTGGCCAGCGGGCCCCAAGACCCGTCGGGCGGGACGATGGCCGGTCGCGGTTTGCCCGTGTTGGTGATGACGAAGATGAGGGCCAACAGAACGACCGCGACAGTTCCGACGACCCCGGCACGGGTGACTAGACTGGTCCGCGATTTCGCCCGGTCCAGCGCTGGGGGACCAATCCGGATTTGAGGCATCTCGTTCGGAGAAGTGGTCCGCAAGTCCAGATCGGAATCCTCTGTTCGCGGAACGGGTCGCGCCGTCGGTGCCAGACCGTCAGCGCTACTGCCGGGCACCTGCGTCACGTAGTCGACCATGGCGGTTGTCGATTTGTCCGCATGAGACGCCGTGACGACAGGATGGCCCCCACTGGACAGGGGCGGAGGCGATTGAAACTGAGCCAGTGTCTGGGCCAGTTCGGAGGCCGTCTGAATCCGGTCCTCAGGGGACTTGGCCAACAATCGCTTGTACAGAACGACCAATGAATCAGGGATGTGTGGCACCAGCGATTTCAGATCGGGGATCGCATCGATGACGTGCCCCTTCATCTTGTTCGTGGCCGACGGGTATTGCGCGCTCGAATAAGGTGCCCGTCCCACCAGCAGGTAGAACAAAGTGCAGCCCAGCGCGTAGAGGTCGGTCCGGGCGTCGGCGGAGTGGGCGTTGTTCCATTGCTCGGGGGCCATGTAGTCGGGCGTGCCGAAGGTGTGACCGGCCGTGGTCAGCTCCGTCATCGCCTCGCCGTTGTCCGCCAGCCGGGCCAGGCCGAGGTCGAGGATTTTGATCTGGCCATTCTTCGCAATCAGGATGTTCGACGGCTTGATGTCGCGATGAGTCAGTCCGGCCTCGTGAGCGACCGCTAATGCCTGGGCCGCCTGGCAGAGTGCCTGGCAGGCATAACCCACCGCAAAGGGTCCACGGTCCTTGACCAGCTTGGCGAGATCCGACCCTTCGACGAATTCCATCGCCAGGTAATGCGTGCCGGCGATTTCACCCGCATCGAACGCCTGCACGATATTGGGATGGCTCAACATCCCGACCGCCTGCATTTCACGCTCGAAACGAGCGACGGCATCCGGTTGCTGAACCAGGTGACCCGCCAGCACCTTGATGGCCACCACCTTCTTGAGCTTGGTATGGACGGCCTTGTAAACCGCCCCCATCCCCCCTTCGCCGAGCTTTTCGAGCAACCGATAGGGCCCCAGTGTCGTGCCGAGATTCAATGTGGACGGAACTGACGGCGGTGGAGTCATGCCCGACGCGGTCGGCGCAGCAGGATTGCTGAAGTGAAAAGTCGGCGACGCGGGTTCAGACGAAGTGCTAACCGGTTGCTCGTTTTCCGCATTCTGCTGAGGATCCGCCATCCACCTGCCCCCGGACACTGGTCTCACCGCAGGACATGCGGCAATCGACTCGCTAGCGTCCAGATTCTACTACACGTTGTCCACAGAAGAGTAGAGCAAAGAAAAAAGGTGTCAGGAACCTTTTTTTTCTGGTTGGCGTGGTCTACCTCGCGGTCGCAGGGTGGTTTCCAGGTCGAGTTGCTTGGCGACGCGCTCAATCCATTGGGAATCGCCAAACGGTGCACCGCGCGCGACGCTGCGACGCAGGGCCGCCAATTCTGCTTCCGATTGCGGTTGTTGCAGATGGCTGAGCCACAGACGCGGGCGAGGCACCGGCCACTCGCTCAAGACCTGTGTCGCGAATTCGTCCTTGCGCAGCCGATGGTACAGGCTGGACCAGGGCCACTCTTCGGCGAGCGTGCACAGACTGGCTCGCAACGCATTTCGCTCGACATACCGACACACCGTCAGAAAGTGCTCGTCCGTCTGAATGGGAAACGACTTGAAGCGCCCCTGATAAACGTGACCGGTACCGGCCGTCTGGTAGTGCGAGTGCCAACGTTGCGTGTGAGTCAGCGTCAGCCAACCCATGAAACGCGACAAGTCGCCATCCTGTTGCGGCCACAAGACCAGGTGCCAGTGATTGGGCATCAGGCAGTACGAGAGCACCCGCATCCCCGTCCGCTCACGAGCCTCCGCCAGCACCGCCTCGAACGCGGCATAGTCTTCCGGCTTATAAAAGATCTGCGTCCGAGCATTGGCTCGATTCAACGCATGAAACACCATCCCGCCATCACTCGCTCGCTTTGGTCTGCCCATGATCCCAAAAAGCTAACACAAGCTGCCGTCCCTGTCAAGAAAAGGTTCCTGGCACCTTTTCTTCGTCCGCTACAATCCTCCGGCTTGTGCTGGCGCACCCTGACACCTTTTCCGTCCCTCTAATCCGCGATCAATTTCGCGATCCACGGCTCTAGTTGAGAACAACTCTCATCCGTTTGTCTGAGAACAGCGAGGGCATTCGTTTGTACGATCTCTAGAGACTCTTCCCATTTGCGAAGCGAAATTAGTCTCTTTATTGCGTCAAGTTCTGTTCCAACATGGATTAGATCGATCAATTCGGAAGGTGCTCCAATTTTGGAGCACCTTCCAATCGTGCCTGGGGAAAACAACAACCGTTCGGCCTCGTCAGACGATATTGCACCGTTTTTTAAGGCATGGGCAATTCCGAGACTCAGAAGAGCCAGCAATCGTTCTGTCCGAACGTTTTCTTTAAGATTCATAAGTTGCTCCTTCCGCGTTTAATCTCGACATCAAAGACCTTACCTGAAGAGCTTTGAAAAAAGAAAAACAAAGGTGTCAGGAACCTAATGCCTTATTTGGTTCCTGACACCTTTTCTCCCTCTTTTCCGTTCTCCTTTATTCATCTGTTACGACAGAACGGTATCGGCGATTGCCATCCACTCGTCCTTGCCGGGTGCAATGTTCTCGACGGTCGTTTTGAACTCCGGAATGCCTTCGCTTGGATCGTCGGCATCTGCATAAGTATCTCGAACCATATCAAGGTTCCCGGCGAGCAACAAGAATTGCTCGTAGGTTTCGGCCAAAACGACCGCATCTTGATTTGGATTACCCGCATTATACTTCACAATTTGACCCGGTGCATATCGTTTCGCCTGATGAGCAACACAAATCGGGTCGGCATCCCAAGTCCCAATTTGATAGACACTATCAAATTGAAAACGCCCCTTCATACCGGCGTTTCGATTGCAGTCTTGCAATTTGTCGCAAAGCGTATCACCTTGTGACGAATTCGGAGCTAGCTGGAAATAACCGATAGCTATTCCAACAAGTGCGATATCACCTGCAACTTGTAAGTAGCTTTCTGGCATATTTGGAAACGACGTAACGATCCGCTCGAGCTCTTGTAAAGAACATCCGGGGCGTTTAAGGACAACGCTATGGTAAAGTGCGGGCATTGTGTCTCCCAAACGAGTCGTGTATGCAATTAGTTCATCAAAGTTAGTGATCATCTAGGTTCCTCCTGCATGTTCCGGATGCCAGATCCCCCATCCGGGTTGACGTGAATGTAATGTGTCAGGCAATGGGATTGCTTTGGGGCCGTAGTCCAAGTGATGGTGTATGAGCGTCTCACCCTTGTAGGGAGCGTGTTCGGGAAATTGTTTGATCCATTGATCATCAACAACTGGAGAACGCCCTGCCTTTACTGCCAGTCCATTTGCTTCACTAAGCGTGTTACCATATGTTCCCTTCCATTCTCTCCAGAACGCCTTCGGATTGCGGATTCCACCGTAAAGCGTTGGTTCACCAGACTTGAATGTAGACGTGTCAATCGCCATTGGCCCTCGTCCGGTCTTGGGGTCAATGTGAATTTGGTACGGTGAATGCTCGACGTTTGGAACAGCTTTTCGTGCATCAGGTACCCCAGTATTTGGCTCTGGTGCAGTATCAACAGAACCCGGAAGGGAATTTCGATCGGAATTATACCCTTTAGGCGTCTTGCCTGGATTCCTATTGGGACCCCAAGCTTGACCGGGGCTTCGTAGTCGCGCTACACCTTTGGCAGTATAGACACCCGCACCCACAGTTTGAAGAACGGTTTCGGCATACCCTCCGGATCCCGCCCATTCGTGCATATTTTTGGCAATCGCGATCTGCCATAAGTCCCACTCTGTCGCACCCAGCGAACGGTTGTATTCCACGCTGTTTTGGGCATTTCGCGCTGCATCAGCCACAAGTGGCGGCAGAGCTACTTGATCGTATAATGGCTCGGCGACGGGGATCGTGTTTGTTTTCACCCAAGCCTGATAGTCGGGGCTTTGGAGTACGCTGTTGGTGATATACCTCACCGCATCATAGACGTTCGCGTTGACGCTGATGAAGATTCCGTTTCCTTGCCGGTAGGTCGCCATACCCAGCAAGTTGTACCACGCCGGGTCGAAGGAATTGAACGTGATGCCCCGGTCCATCAGATATCGATAGATCAACGGGAACTTGTCGCGAATGATCTGTTCGATCGTCGACACCTTCGTCGCATCCCCGGCCGGTCCTAAGACGAGGGGCTGGTCTGGACTCGGTGGGGTTGGCGGCGGCGCGGGAGTGCTGCCTGCGGGTGCTTCCTGGGCGAGTACGGCCGCCGCTGCCGGTCCCAACAGCGAAGTGCCCGCAAACGCCACCTGGGCTTGTGCGGTCCCCGCCGGTGCATTGGTCACCGCCTGCTGATAGGCTGCCCACGCTGCAGACTCGGTCGAGGTCCAACCACCGGCAGCCGACGTTAAGGCCGAGTCAAATTGCGTTTGCTGAGCTGACTGCACCCCTTGCCACACACCCGTCGCTGCAGTCTGGCTACTGACGTAGCCTGTCCCTAGTCCCGCCTCGGCGTTCAGCCAGAGATCTCCCGCTGCGAATTGGGCGTTCGAATAATCGAGCAGGGCCTGATCTTTACTGGCGCGCCAGGTGGCGAGGGCTGCAGCGATTTTGCCTTCCAGTGTTCCCCCTGCCAGATGGGCGGCGTTTTCGAGATCCGTACCGGCGAGGCCCTCTTCAGTGTTGTAATCGTCCCAAGCCAATTGTTCTGCATGTTGACGGTCGGCAAGAGCCGGAGCTGTGTTCGTTTGGAGGGAATTCCAAGCACCGGCTTCGGCGCCATTGAGAATCCCGGTTTCGCTACCGACAATCGCCTGAAAACCTCCCCAGGCGCCACTCACAGTGCCTTGATACCCGGTCCAAGCCGTGCTTTCCTTACCTTGATAGGTGTTCCAAGCGGTATTCTTGTCGGCAGTCCAGTTCGTCTCGGCCGTGGCTATCGCATTGTCACGATTGGTCGCTAGCGTACCCTCAGCGAGTTGATAGACACTCCAGGCAGTTGGCCCCGCGGCCTGGTAAAGACTCCAGGCGGCGCTTTCAATCGTGTTCCACGCCAATACCGCCCCGCCTCCACTCGAAATATAGGTGCTGTAGGCCAATGCGACGTCGCTATCGTAGTCACTACTGGCGACTCCATCGTCAAATTCATAGTTTGCCCAGGCGAAGTCTTCGTCGAGGATCCAATCCGACTTGGCCGTGGCAACGTCCGTATTGTATTTGTTATCGGCGATCGTTTTGTCCAGAGCAAAGGTGTTCTCGATCGTCCCTAACCGTGACTGATAGTTGGACCAGGCGAACGCTTCGTCGTTCGTCCACTTTGTGGCAGCGGCCCCCTTACGATCAAGATAGTCGCTCCAGGCATCTGCCTCCTCGGTGGTGTAAACATTCCACAACCGCGTCTCCTCGTCGGTGTACGCTGTCCAAGCCGTCGATTCTCGCGACTCGTAATCGGCCCACGCCAAAGCCTCATCCAGTTGATAGTCATCCCAGGCATCCTGCTCTGTGATGTGCCATTGGATATCCGCAGCGATGACTTCATCCTGATACCACTGCCACTTCGTCTCTTCCGCATTGGAATAGACATTCCAGGCGTTAGTCTCTGCAGTTTGATAGCCCACATAGGCATTCAGTTCGGCCGTGTTCCACGTCGCAACTTCGTTGTTGTATGTATTCCAATACGCACCCCACGCGATCGATTCATCTGTCGACCAAGCCGCTAAGGCGTCGGACTTCGCCAATGCCAAATCGCTTTCAGCCTGTGTCACCGCCATGACGTCGAACGGATCTTGGGTGCTCTGGTAGTGCGCCAATGCGGTGGCTAATGCCGCTTCTGCGGGATCGACGATAATGTGGTAAGCCGTGTTGGCCGTCCCGATCGCATTTTGGTAGGTTCCGTAGGCAGTGCTCACATGATCGGTAAACAGGATGTCTGCATCCGCGACCTTATTGTTGTAGGCCGTTTCGGCGTCGGATTCCTTTCCCAGATACGTCGTCCAGTAGCCGGATTCCGCATTCCTATAATCCGTGTAAGCCGGATTGACGCGATTGTTATAAGCGGTATCGGCATCATCGACTTGACCCGAATAGGTGGTCCAATAACCATCTTCGTCGAAGACGTAGTCACCCCAGGCATTCAACTCTTTCGTATTATAGGTGCCTTTCGCAAAGGCCGCGTCAATACCGTACTGGCCATACGCATCCGAAGCACGTTGGTTGTAATCGCCGTAGGCGTCGTCAACCTCGGTGTCGTAGGTGCCATCAGCGGTTCCCATGTCCGATCGATAGAGGCCCCAGGCAAGTGCCTCGTCGTCGCTATACGCATCGACAGAATTCGTTCCTGCGATGGCGTAGTCTTGGTCTGCCAAGTCGATTGCATCGTCGTATTTGTCGTCCGCGTTATGCACGGCATTGTGATAGGCAGTGCTCGCGTTCGCGTTAGCAGTATCGAAACGGCCTTTGGCGGTGGCGAGCGACGAGTTGTAGGTCGCGGACGCTGCTGCGACCGCAGGGCCATAAAGTAGGTTTGCTCCTGCAATAGCAATCGTATATGCCGAGTAGGCCAGCGGTTCGGCGGCAAGATAGGTGTCATACAGATTCGACTCGCCAGTCGAATACGTATTGTTCGCACTGGTGACCGCAGTGTGGTAGACAGCGTCAGTGCGATCAATTTCGCCTTGATAGTCACTATAAGCCGTAGCATCGGTCGAGTTATAGAGGTTCTGTGCGTCCGAAGCGGTCCCGGTATATGTGTCGTATGCCGATCCGATGTGGGCCGCAAAGTCCGCTTCTGCTGCTGAAACAAGATTCGTATACGCGGAAGTCTCATGATCGAGCGTGCCGGAATAGAGATCATCCGCATTGTCCACTGCCGTTTGGTATGCGTTCCAGGCATTGCCTTCACGCGTCAGGTAGGCGTTAATCGCCGCAGTGGTATCCGCGTCAGCTTGCGACTCAGCCAAGCCCAGCGCCGCATAGAACGCGATGTCGGCCGCGTGAATTGCCGCGTAAAAATCATCCACCCCTGCGTTCGTGGTTGAACCGTAACTGCCATTCACGCCATTCATGGCGGAGTGATACACTCCAGACGCGACCGTGATCGCGGCACCGTAATCGGAATCCGCAATGGACATGCCGTCGACATAGTGCGTCGCGGCAGAGTCGGTGGTGCCAATATACTGGGTGTTCGCCGACGCCACCTGATCAAGATACGTCTGGTAGGCCGCTGCCGCTGCCGCCGTCGGGTATTTCACATCGATCGAGACGCTGCCGTTGGTCGTCTGCACTCCGTCGCTCACGTGGTACGAGAACCCGTCGCTCCCGTAGTATCCGCTGTTCGGGGTGTACGTGAAGCTGCCGTCGGCGCTGAGGTTCAACGTCCCGTGCGTCGGGCTCTGATCCAGCGTCACCACCAGCGGGTCCCCGTCGGGGTCGGACATGCCGTTCAAGAGTCCGCCGGACCCGCTGCTGAGGGGCGTGTCCATCATTGTGCTGTACGAGCTGGAGGTCTGGATCGTGGTCTGCCATTGGCCGAGGTTCTCTACAAGAATGTGGATCGTGACCAGATTGCTGCCGGCGCCGGCCGGGTCGGTCACTCGATAAATAAAGCTGTCTTCGTTGACGTAGCCGTGATTGGGGTGATAGAGGTAATCTCCATTCGTCCCGCGGGTGAGCGTGCCGTGCTGAACGTCGGTCGTGATTTCGATCGTCAGTGGATCGCCGTCGATATCGGACGCTCCCGCCAGCAAGACCGATTCGTTGAACGTCAGCGGAACGTCATGGTGAGTATGCAGATCATCATGCGGGCCCGTGATCACGGGGGCCGTGTTCTGCAGGCTGATGCCCACGGTGACGGCGGAACTCGCGGCTCCGGTACTATCGATCGTCCGATAGGTGAAGCTGTCGCTGTGTGAGAACCCGACACCGCGTGTGTAGACGAATGATCCATCTGGGCTGAGAGTCACCGTCCCATGTGCCGGACTCGCCACGAGTTGCGTGTGGAGGGGATCGCCGTCGGCTTCAGAATCATTGGCGAGCAGGCCGCTGGTCGTTATCACCGTCAAACTGGAACCGATGAGCGTATAAGTATCAGCAACGGCCACAGGAACCGCGTTGGAAACCGTCAGTGAAACCGTGGCCGCCAGGACGCTATTTAACGAGCCGTCATTGGCATAATAGGTGAAACTATCGGCCCCGATGTATCCCGCGGCCGGTGTGTAGCTGAAGCTGCCATTTAAGCTCACTGACAATGTGCCGTGACTCGGACCGGTGGCCAGCACGGCGAGAAGCGTTCCGTTCGGGCTGCTGTCGTTGCTGAGCAAGCCTCCGGCCCCCGTCATCACGATCAATGGGTGATCATGACCCACGGAGTACGCATCGTTCGTGGCTGTGGGCCGCGGACTGCTGATCGTCACGGTTCCCGCGCTGCTGTCTCGCACCCCATCGTTGGCGACGTACGTAAAACTATCTGTGCCCGTATAGCCCGCGCCGGGCATGTACATGAACGATCCGTCGTTATTGAGCGACAGACTGCCATGCGCGGGATTCGTGATGACGCGGGCATGCAGCGGATCTCCGTCGGCATCGGTGTCGTTCGCCAGGATCCCGCTGCCATTCACCGTCAGCCAGGTGTCGGTCAACGTGTAGCTGTCGTTGACGGTCACCGGGGTTGCATCGGTCACCGTAATCGCCACGGTAGCCGCCGTGGTGCTATTGTAACTGCCGTCATTGGCGTAGTAGGTAAAACTGTCGACCCCGGCGTACCCCGCATTGGGCATGTAGCTGAATCCGCCCGAGGAATTCAGCGTCAGAATGCCGTGAGCGGGAGATGTCGCCAACACCGCGGACAACATGCCATTGGGGCTGCTGTCGTTGGCAAGGACACTGATCGCCGACATCAGCGACTGATCGTGCCGTGTGGTGTACGAGTCATTGACGGCCGTGGGCCGCGGAGTGCTGATGGTCACCGTGGCCGGGCTGCTGTCCCGAGCACCGTCGTTGGCGATGTAGGTGAACGTATCCGTTCCCGTGAAAAACATCCCCGGCGTATAAATGAACGAGCCATCGGAGTTGAGAGTAACCATCCCTCCCGCGGGAGACGTTCCGATACGGGCTGTGAGGGTGTCTCCATCTGCATCCGTGTCGTTGAGCAGGACTCCGCCGCCCATGACCATCAAGCCTGGGCCGGTCAAGGTATAACTGTCATTCACGGCAGTGGGATTGGCATCGGTCACTGCCAGCGAGACGGTCGCCGGCGTGCTATTCATCTGGCCGTTGGTCGCGTAGTACGTGAAACTATCCGCGCCGACGTAACCGAAATTCGGCGTGTAACTGAAGCTGCCATTGGAGTTGAAACTCACAAAACCGTGAGTCGGATTGGTGGAAAGCACGGCGGTCATCGTACCGCCGGTGCCTTCGTCGTTCGATAACACTCCGGATCCGGAAACCATCAACGAATGGTCGTGCTTCACGGTGAACGAGTCACCGACGGCCGTCAGATGGGGACTGCTGATCGTCACCGTGGCCAGATTGCTGTCCAGGAAACCGTCGTTCGCGACGTACGTGAAGGTATCCGAGCCGGCAAAACCTGGCATCGGCATATACATGAACGTCCCGTCCCAATTGAGCGACACCATGCCATTCGCGGGCCCGGAGACCAGCCGCGTATGCAGCATGTCGAAGTCCGCATCCGTGTCATTGGCGAGTACCCCGCCCGAGTACACGGAAAGCATCATCGAGTCCATCGTATAGCTGTCGTTATGAGCGACAGGGGCGACAGTCATGAGGATCCGGTCTTCCAAGGCCTCCGTGGGCCCTGCATAGCCAGTTTGAGATTTTCGACGGCACGGAGTGCGGCGAATCGGACGCATTGTCGAGAACCTGCCCTTTAAGGCAGCCAGCCAATCACCAAACGCCATGAATTGCTCCTTGAGCGCAGAGAGAGACGCAACAGAACACGAGAGATGAAGACGACCAATGTGAACACATGAGAATTGATACGTATAGGCAGACCTGTACGTGCGAGTCACATGTACTTACAAGCGTCCGATCACATTATTTAGAATTTAAAAAAATGTGACCGACTCTGGTAAATGCACTGAGCTCCGCCAGTGCATGTCTGCATGCACTGAACCGCTACCGAAGGGGCGTGTGGCCAGGGGAAATCGTCACCATCACCTCACACATGCATTATACCTCACCACCACCGCCATGTCTACACTGCGTTGCAGTTCTGTTATAACAGTGTCGTAGTGGTGTATCTGCAACTGACTCCCTGGCAATGGGTTAAAAATCTTGCAAAATTCTCGCTGGTGTTCGGCCACGCGGGGTTGCCCAGGTAGCCTTCGGAACTTGGGTCTTCAAGACGCATGTCTGGTCGGGTTTGAATCTGCCGCGAATCTGCGCGCCTGTTCGAGGGCGCACACCCTTTTGAGATGGCGTGAGAACTGCGTGGATCGCTGGAGTTGCCTGCGGAAGTCTGCTTGATGGACCTCAGTCCCTGGCTTTTTCCACGTTTCGTCAATTCGCTGGCTGCGCCGGGGTGCTGTCGAACTGGGTCGGCAGTGTTGGATTCCTGCGGGGTGTTCGCGGGAGGCTGCTGTTGGCTCTTTTGGAATAGTGTGCAGCATGCTTGGCAAATTCGTGAATATGGCCGAGTTGTCGCGCCAGATGGGACTCAAGGATACTCAGGTGATGCTCAACGATGCTCGGATGGGGCAGTCTGAGACTCCGTAGCTGAAGTGAGGGCGGGAATGTCCGCGCGGAGGCTGTGAGCGATATCCAGCGCAGCGGTGCGCGGCTGGATCGGCGGGCGGAGTTGGTCAGGCTGGCTCCGCCGTTGCTGGATCAGGGGGTGTCAGAATCTGAGGTTCATGCGGCCCTGCAAGAGTTTGTGCAGCACAAGAAGTGGGGGTACCTGTCTCCGGTGACTCTGGAGGGGATTGTCGAATCGGCGTTGGATGCGTTAGTGGACGCGGAGATGGAGGAGGAGGCTGCTCAGCGGGAGGTGAGACTTGCGCCGGAGGCGGATGATGTAGCCGACGTCGCCAAGACTTCGGGCGCCGTCACTCTGCGGCCAGAACTCTGGGCGAGTTCTGCTACGGAAGTGAGCCACAATGGGAGGCGGGCGGGGTGGCCATCCTACGAGCTTGGTTCCCGTCGGCTACCAATGCATCACGAAGCCGCCGTCGACGTTGATTGTCTGACCGGTGACTTCTGAAGCGCGGGGTGAGGAGAGAAAGACGATCATGTCGGCGATGTTTTCGGCGGTCTGCCAGCGGCCCAAGGGGACGACCTGGCGGATCTTGTCGCCGGCCCAGGCTTCGTAGCTGCGCTGCTTCTCTGGAGGTTGGTCGGCATTCCATGACTCCCAGACGCCACGATTCAAAGGGGTCTGGACCATGCCCGGGCAGACGGAGTTCACGCGGATGCCGCTCGGGGCCAGGTCTTTCGCCAGGCACTGGGCGAAATTGATGTTGGCCGCTTTCGACGCACTATAAGGGGGATCCGTTTGCGAACCGATTTGACCGGCGACCGATGAGACAAACACCATCGTCCCTCGTGCGGCTTCCAGCAACGCAGGAACCACCGCGTGGGCCAGATGCACCATGCCCAATATATTCACGTCCAGGACACGGCGCCAGTCGGCAGGCTGCAATTTAGTGAACGGAAAGCCAAATTTGCCCGATCCAATTGCCGCGGCATGCACGATATGTTCGGCGATGCCCAGTTTTTCCAGCGTGTGCTGCTGCGCCTGAATGACCGACTGCTCGTCGGAGACATCGACCACCAGCCCTACGGTGCGCACGGCAAATTCGGCGGCGATCTGTCCGGCCTGTTCCGTGACCTTGGGGGAACGATCCCACAAGGCGACATGGCACCCTTCGGCGGCAAAGCCCCGGGCGATGGCCCAACCGATGCCGCTGGCTCCGCCGGTTACCAAGGCTACGTGATCTTTGAGTTGCAAATCCATGAGGAGGCCCGTTCTATGGTGTGTGACCTGTTGCAGTCGGTGCCAGCGATATTGAATCCAGAATCGTGAGCGGCACGGCGCTAGCCGCCGGTTCTTTCCGGCTGAAAGTCTCGTCTCACTGAAGAACCGGTGGCTAGCGCCATTCCGCTCACCTGCCCGCCGGAAGTTGCGGCCGGTTCAGGCGTCAGGGCGGCCTTTGCGGTACTTGGCGCTGGCTCGCTCCAGGATCCGCTTTTCGTTCGATGAGAGGGCCGTCATGCCTCCCTCGTGCAACTTCGCCAGGATCGCATCGAGTTGGGCTTCGGCCTCTTGCTCCTGCTCGGTTTCCTTGCGGCGGCGTTCTTCTTCGCGTTGCTGCTTCCAACGCTGCCACATGCTGACTTTCGGTTCCTGGGTCGTCGGAGACGATCGTTCCAGACTGGTATAGCCCTGCGAGAAGTCGTAGCCAAATTCCGAATCTTCGACCATTTCCCCAAATTGGATGCGTTGGAGTTCCTGCATGCTCATCAGGAACAGGAACACTCCCAACCCGATCAGCCACGTCAGATCGGTATGGAAAATCCCGACGATACCCAGGCAAATCGCCGCGACGAGACCGATCTTCGCGGCCCATTCGGCACCGGCCAGCGGTCCCATGCGGGCGCTGAGAATGGCACGCAGCATCTGACCGCCGTCCAGCGGGTAGGCGGGTACCAAGTTGATGACGAATGCCATCCAGTTCAAACAAAAAGTCAGGACGACCAAATCAGATATCAAATGCTTACCGAAATCATCGACGGGAATCGGCAGCACGAACGGATTCCAGCAGTACTGGGCATAGGGTGTCGACAGCACATAGGCCAGGGTGATCGCACACACCGCCAGGTCGACCAGGGGGCCGGCAGCCGTGGTCAGAAACTGCGAACGGAAATTTCGGGCCGGCTGGACGAATGCCAGACCACCCAACGGCCAGAGCAAGATCTCATCGGCCTGTCCGCCGGTCAACCGGGCTCCGAAAACGTGGCCAAACTCGTGCAACAGGACCGTAACGAGCAGGACACCTTCGATCGCCGTCCCGTAAGCCAGCCCGAATTTGATGACAAACACAATCCACAGCACCGGCAGGTACCAACTGAGACGAACATCAGTTGAGAACCAACTACCGAGGCTCACCGACCAGAACAGGGGATTTTCACGTTGATTCATGGATGCCTGACCATTGGTCACGCGTCGTACGGAACGCCGACCGTCGCGAACCCGCTAACGTAATCTCGACAAACTGCGATCATACCTGATTCATTCTATTCCGGTACGCCAATTCTCGCAATTTGAGCAAGCGCTATGAGTTGAGTCACAAGGCCGCCGCGGCCGCGCGAGAGGCCGTCGCTACGATCGCGAGATGTGTGTGCGGAGTCGATTTCCCGCCACCCCGGGCTCGGGCGAGCGTGGCGACTCCCTGCGACATGCCCGAAATAACCGCACAGGCGTCAGAATCGTCACCGCAGATTCAGTTTCAATTCGCCCTCCCCGCGGTTGGCAACTCGCGCGGGCATTCCAAAACCTATGAATACCTGTCAGGAGTCTGCGCAGCGGTGTGCGCCGGAGATTGAGTCAATCGCCGGCGTGACAGCAGGGCCTGCTTTCGTTGGAAACGATTTCATGCACGCATTCAAGTTTTCGATCAGCGGCAAACTGATTTTGCTCGCCGTGACCACCAGTCTACTGACGTTGGTGTGTACGAGCGCGGCCCTGTTCGTCATCGATCAACAGCGGCTGCAGAGTTCGCTCATTTCGACTTACGCCACGCTGGCCGACACGCTGGGCCACAATTGTGCCACTGCCCTTGTCTATGAAGATCCGCAGATCGCCCAACAAGTCTTGTCGGCATTGAAGAAGGATAGCGAAGTCGAACTAGCCGGGGTCGTCGACAATTCCGGCAACTGGATCGCGAAGTATCGTCGCGACAAACAATCCTTTCCGGCCACAGACTTCATCGTCGCCCATAAGCTCGGCTTTGGCCCCGATGGCAATCTGCACATGCTGCGATCCATCACCGTCAACGGTCGGCAGGTTGGCCAGATCTATCTTCAGGTGCGTCAGCGGCGGCTGGAAAACCAGCGGCGCGAGCAGCAATTTGTCATGTCGCTGGTGCTGATCGGCAGCGTGATTGTGTCGACGATTCTGGCCTGGCGGCTGCAGTCGTTGATTTCGCGGCCGGTGTTGCAACTCCTCTCGGCAGTGAAACGCGTTTCGGCCAGTGGGGATTATTCGGTCCGAGTCGAGCATGATTCCGATGACGAACTCGGCCTGCTGTCAGACAGTTTCAATGCCATGCTGGCGCAGATCGCCTGTCGTGATGCAGAGCTGGATGAACACCGTCAGCACCTGGAAGATCTGGTGCTCAAGCGGACGAAGGAACTCGAAAAGAAGACTCACGAAGCGCTGGCGGCATCCAAGGCAAAGTCGCAATTTCTGGCCAATATGAGCCATGAAATTCGCACGCCGATGAACGCCATCCTGGGATATACCGAGCAACTCCGGCGCGAACGCCACAAATTTGGCCCGGACGAACGTGAGTTCGTCGATACGGTCTATGCCAGCGGTCAACACCTGCTGCGATTGATCAATGACGTCCTCGACCTGTCGAAGATCGAATCGGGCCGGATGGATGTCAAACCGGAAGAATGTTCTCCGCACCAGATCATCATGCAGGTGATGGCATTGATGCGCGTGCCGGCCATCGACAAGGGGCTGACTCTGGACCACCAGTGGATTGGTCCGGTGCCCGCTACGATTCGTACCGATGCGGAAAAACTGCGGCAGGTCCTGATCAATATTATCGGCAATGCGATCAAGTTCACCGAGCAGGGGGGCATCCGCGCACTGACTCGACTGAACCGTTCCACGGGCCTGCTGGAGATTGAGGTTGTCGATACGGGCATCGGTATTCCGCGAGATCAATTAGAACGGATTTTCCGGCCGTTTACGCAAGCCGATTATTCAATGACGCGGCGGTACAGCGGCACGGGATTGGGTCTGACAATCAGTCGCCGGATCGCCGAATTGCTCGGTGGATCCTTGACGGTGGAAAGCGAGATTGGCAGCGGGAGCATTTTCAAGCTGACGGTCGACGCAGGCCCGCTGGAAGGCGTGTCGATGCTGTCTGCGGCACCTGCAGTCGACATTGTTCCGGACTCGGATTCCGGGCCGCCAACACCACCACTGCGTCCGCTACGAGTCCTGCTGGTCGAAGATGGCGATATTAACCGCCGCTTGATTCACCTGGTCTTGCAGCGACATCGATGTGACGTGGTCGATGCGGAGAATGGTCAGGTGGGTGTTGAACTGGCTCTGAGCCGAGAGTTCGACGTGATCCTCATGGATATGCAGATGCCCGTGAAAGATGGCTACACGGCCACTTCGGAGCTGAGGGCTCACGGATTGACCATTCCGATCATGGCCCTGACTGCTCATGCCATGAGTGGCGATGAAGAACGCTGCCTGCAGGCGGGGTGTACCAGTTACTTGACTAAGCCGATTGACGAAAATCGACTGATTCAAAAACTGGCCGAAGTCACGTATTCCTCAATCGCCGAGCAGACCACCGTCGAACCGGTAATCCCGGCCGCAGTTCATCCGCCATCGGAAGTGGAGTCGCTGCAATGCGATCTGCCGTTGGATGATCTGGAATTTCGCAGCATCATCGAGGAATTCGCCGTGCGACTCGGACAACGGTTGGATGAAGCTCGCGAATTTGCCCGGCACAAGGACTGGAAGGCCCTCGCCCAGTTTGCCCATTGGCTGAAGGGGAGCGGCGGTACAGTCGGGTTTCATCAGCTGACGGCACCGGCATCCCAACTGGAACGCATGGCCAAGGCCGAAGCCGGAGACCAGGTCGAATTGAGCATTCGGGAGCTCGCTCAGCTTCTGAGGCGTATTCATGCCACCCTGAAGCAACCCGAAAACGCAGCTGCGTGAATGCCTTGTAGCCTTTCACGCTGGTTACAAGCTCGGAGCGCCAGCGAGTGCATCTCTTCAAAACGCAACAAGAATCGACGCCGCTCATAAGCCGCGCTGCGAGTTCGAACTTCACCTCGGCCTGAACTGCGCATTGCTTTGTGTCCTTTGTGACCTTCTGTTCCATCATTCTTTTTGAACAGAAGGTCACAAAGGACACGAAGAATTCCCAGCCCCATGTGGCTTGGCACTGATTTTCGTGGCGAGGTAAAGCTTCGCCGGATTCACTCGCTGGCGTTTCGAGCTTGTATGGGGATCACTTCGTGACACCGCCCATCAAGCAATGCTTAGAACGGTGCGACACCTGCCGCACAACTGCTGCAACCTGCGGCCGGAACTGCATAGGCCGTGGAGTACTGCGGCGCATAAGCGGTTGGATAAGCCGGATTGTAGTTGTACGAAGCCATGGGCCGACCGCCGCACGGTGAACAGCATCCGGTGGCGAGGGAGAGCAAACCGATCGTGATCGTGAGGAAGGCGAGGCGAGACATGGGGAGGGTCCTTTCGAAGTCAGTTGCCTGAACAGGCGGGGGGCCGCTGCCGAGATGGGTTGAGATTCGAGCACAAACTTCCAGGCGTTGTGTCGGATCCCGTTGGCCGGCAGGTTGGCTGGGCGGGTCGAGGAAGCGAATTAGTATCGGATCCCCAAAAACGTCACAAGGGAATTTTTTACAAAAACGGTCCTCTCCGGCGATTTCTGCTGAAGTTCTTCCCGAAAATTGGGCAGCGAATTAAAGGAGACAGCGAATAAATACAAATCAATACAATTTGGAAACGCTCACAACACCTCTTCAGCAATGAGAACCAATCCAATTCGCTGCCTCTTTTGATTCGCTGCCAAATTCACTGATTAGCCAGATAAAAACTCCTTGTGAGAGCCTCTGCCTCCCTATAGCCCCGCTCTCTAAGTCGAGTGCTGATTGCAAAGAGATTCGGCACCAGAAAGATGGTCAACGTGAGAAACCGTTACAGGCGGACCCGTTGTGAATCTACTCGGCCTAGTTGTCGATTAGGGTTGAGGGAAGGGTTCGGCGGGAGCCTCACCCTCCCGTGACGTCGAATTGTCCCTCACGGCCTAACCCTTTGGGGCTGAAAAACCGTCCTGATTTCTGGAACATCGGCCCACACCTGCTATGTCGTCACAGCCTTATTTCCCACCTCCGGCTGCGTGGCGACATCGTCTGCTGATTGGCATCTTTGCGCTTCTGGGGATCGCGATTTCCGGGCGACTCATTCAGCTACAAGGTTTCAAGCACGTCCAGTTCGCCGCTAAGGTCACGCGGCAAAGTCTGGTACGCGAGGACGTGATTGCCCGTCCTGGCGATATCTTCGATCGACATGGACGTTTGCTGGCCACCAGCATCAACACTCGCAGTTTGTTTCTCATTCCCAAGCAAATCGAGAATCCCTGGGAGATTGCGGGGAAGCTGGCCAAAGCGCTGGATCTGAACGCGGACCAGTTGTTCGAGCGGATCGGACTGAATCAATCGAAACATTTTCTCTGGGTCAAACGACGACTGTCTGCCGTCGAGGTCGAGAAGGTCAAAGAGCTCGGACTTCCCGCACAGGCGTTCGGTTTTCGTGATGAATACTTGCGGCGCTATCCCCAAGGGGCCCTCGCCCCGCAGGTGATCGGTCTGCGTGATATCGACGGCCAGGGACGTGGCGGCGTGGAGCAGTCGTTGAATGCCACGCTGGCCGGCAAAAAGGGTTGGCGTGAGCTGATTCGCGACGCCCAGGGACGCATCATTGATGTGCAGCCCGCCGCCGAAGAGGCACCCCAACCGGGGCAGCCGGTTACGCTCACGCTCGACGCTGTCATCCAGCTCTTCACCGAGCGGGCTCTCGATGAAGTCGTTGAGCAATTCCAGCCCCAAGCCTGTTGTGCGGTCGTCCTGGCGGCAGAGACGGGACAAGTGCTGGCGATGGCGTCGCGGCCGACGTTCGATCCGAATGTCCCCGAAGCGGCCGCCGCGGAAGCCTGGAAAAATCGCACCATCACGGACATCTATGAACCCGGTTCGACATTCAAACCGTGCGTCGTGGCATGGGCTCTGCAGAAGCGAGTCCTGCAGCAAACCGACGTGTTCAATTGCGAGCAAGGGGCCTATCGCATGGGCCGCCGGATTCTGCACGATCATCATCCTTACGGGGACCTCAGTGTCACGGATATCCTGGTCAAATCCAGCAATATCGGGATGGCCAAGATCGGAGAGCGGCTGACGAATCAAGGTCTCTACGCGGCGGCGATGAGCTTTGGTTTTGGCCGACAGACGGGGATCGAACTGCCCGCGGAGGAATCCGGACTCGTGCGACCATTGAAGGAGTGGACCAGTTATTCCACCGGGTCCGTACCGATGGGGCAGGAGATCTCGGCCACTCCGTTGCAGATCATTTCGGCCTACAGTGCGCTGGCCAACCGCGGCCGGCTGATCTCACCGCACCTCGTGCTGAGGCTGGGCGAGGACAAGTCGCGGCCGACGCCGGTCATTGTGTCGGAAGTCGTGCAGGCGGAGATCGCGGAGTGGCTGACACAAAGTGTACTCACGGAGGTCATCACGCGTGGGACAGGACGCAAGGCGCAGGGCAAGGCCTATCAGATTTTCGGCAAGACGGGTACCGCCCAGAAACAGGATCCCCAGACGGGCCTGTATTCGAAGAGTCTCAACATCAGCTCGTTCATCTGCGGCGGTCCGGCTGATCATCCTGAGGCACTGGTCTTGGTAACCGTTGACCAGCCTTCGCGGGGCGGGGATGGTTTCGGCGGCACGGTGGCCGCGCCGGCCGCCGCGAAGATCCTGGAAAAGACCCTTCAACAGCAACGGATTCCGGTGAACACGACCATTCGATCCGTGATTCAGCCAAGACGTTAACGATGGAAGGGCGAGGGCTCCTGAGGGCACCCCGCCGAGCGTTCTCATTTGCATTCATGCAAAGTGCGGTGAATGAGGAGCTGTCACCGCGTTCTTGGTGAGCCCCGTGCCGTGAGGGCTAGTTGATTTAATCAAACCCTAATCGCGTATTTTCGTTTTCGCGACACCAGGTGCCCATTGAACATAGGTTTGGACACTTAAACCGTATCACCGTACATACTAATTACACTGGTATTGTGTTTACATGCCGATTAAATCAACAGGCCGGTGAGGCCGGGGGTAGAGTAGAGAATTACAGTTCAAATCCAGTATTGAGTGAAGTCGGTCGGCAATCAGAGTCGCAACCCTACCCCCGGCCTCACGGCACGGGGCTCACCTGACTCTTTTCTATAATTGCTATAGGCCCCGCCCGTCGTGGACTTGCTGACGTCTAAACGTCGATACAATTAGGAGAAGCCGTAAAGTCTACGGAATCTCTCTCTCCCATACCTCGCAAGACCGCTGGTTTACATGGACTACCGAGTTCAACTCGACATCTTTTCTGGACCGCTGGACCTGATGCTCTATCTGGTCAAGCGGCACGAGTTGGACATTCTGGACCTCCCCATTGCCAAGATCACCCGTCAGTTCAGCGACTTGCTGGAGGTCATCGAGGTTCTCGATTTCGACATGATCGGGGACTTTGTCGTGATGGCCAGTACGCTCGTGGAAATCAAGAGCCGCATGGTGCTCCCGCGGCCGGAAGAGGATGAGCCGGACGCACCAGAGGGGGACGACGATCCGCGCAGCGATCTGGTACGGCAGCTCATCGAGTACAAGAAGTACAAAGATGTTTCCAGGATGCTGGAAGACCAGGCGGCAGAATGGCAGGAACATTATCCCCGGCTGTCGGACGAACGGCCCGCCGAAGGGGGCGATCCCTCGGAAGATCGCATCAAGGAAGTGGAGCTGTGGGATTTGGTCAGTGCTCTGTCGCGAATTCTGCGACGCAGCCCGGCGACGAATCAAACCGCGATCATCTACGACGACACCCCCATTTCCACTTACGTGCAGCGCATCCATGCCTTGGTGCTGGAGCAGGGCCGGGTGGCCTTCAGCAGCCTGTTCGAAGGGGCCTATTCCAAGAGCAAGATTGTCGGTATCTTCTTAGCTATTCTCGAGTTACTGCGACATTATCATCTGCGGGCCGAGCAACCAGTACCCTACAGCGAGATCTGGGTCTTGCCCCCTCTGGAACCGGTCGCTAATGTCCCGGATGTCGCCGCGGAGTCGGTGGCGGTCGATGAAGGTGCTGGTCCCGCGACGATCACACCCGAAGCCGGCGTGTCTTGAACGACTTCGCTGATATTTGCCTGTTTTCTTCCTGCAATTCGGTAGCTGAACGTGACGGAATCGTCCCCTCAAACAGTCTTCGATGTCATTGGCGAGGACGGCTTAACACATTTGGTGCGTGGATTTTACGAACAAGTTCCGCAGGACGAGATCCTCGGTCCGATGTACCCGCCAGCCGATCTGGCAGCGGCTGAGCGTCGACTGCGCGAATTCCTGGTCTATCGCTTCGGCGGCCCCGATCGCTACATCGTCGAACGTGGACACCCGCGATTGCGAGTCCGCCATGCCCCGTTTGTGATTCATCAGGCAGCACGCGACCGCTGGTTTCAGTTGATGAATACGTCGCTGGATAGGGCAGAATTCGCTCCTGAGATCGTCGCGGCACTGCGGACGTTCTTCGCCGAGACGGCGTCATTTCTCATCAACAGTGACGGCTAGCGTTGACCTAAATCTCTCGCCCATTTTCAGGACCAGGCTGATGGGAGAGCGAGGGACCCAGAGGGTGCCCCGCCCTCCCATCGACCGCAATGAGTAATTCGTTAAGTCCTAGAAACTCAAAGCTTTCCGTGGGACGTGAGCCGTGCGCTGCGAGAAGCTCGCAAAGCGTGAACGGTATCTCAATTCGGTTGTGAAGGGCTCGAAACGAGCCTGGAGACCCGTTCTACGACCGATCGGCATATGCCGACAGGCTAACCAACCCTCATCTTTGAATGAAATCCCCCCCTTTCGGAACTCTTTTCCAAAAATAACGTCTGAAGTTATCCAGACAGCAGGTGTTGTCTCGAGCGGATTCTGAAATGTTGGGATTCGCCGCGAGTCGGTCTGCGGTTCCTGTCAAGGAATTCGGACCGCGCCTGAGGTACGGATTGTGACCGACAATCCGCTTGTAACGGTTTTTAGTGATTCCACCATGTCTCCGTTTATTCCGAGTCATCGTAGTCGGTGAATCGCTGAACGGATCAAAACGATTCTTCCGATGGGAATAGGCAGCCCCCGGTGTGGGCCGCAGGTGACATCGTGGGATCCAACTCAGCGTGGTAATCCCAGTCGATGATCTGGTCCGTATTGGTGGGTGGTGCCGAGAGGATCGGTGCACAAATCTCGGGAGTGAAGTCAGTCTTTCCATAGCGGTGGACAGCACTGCAACCTGAACTCGTTCGACTGCCAGTTGCCGGCACCGAATCGAGGACGCTGCATTTGCAGTCACAAGTGATGGCAGAACTGCATTCGAACCTGGATCTTCCACAAGGAGTGTTTCCGTGTTGATTGATTGGCTCCCTCAAGCGTTGAAACGCTTCTGTCATGTGGCTCCGCGTTCTGTGCAGCGTCGTC
Organism: Planctomycetaceae bacterium; assembly: GCA_028291605.1. Taxonomy (GTDB): domain Bacteria; phylum Planctomycetota; class Planctomycetia; order Planctomycetales; family Planctomycetaceae; genus JAKFVC01. The sequence goes on from JAQGHS010000767.1 coordinate 24,090, forward strand.
AAGAACGACGACTTGGGGACGTGTTTGTCTTTCGGGTCGAAAACCTGGAAGACCGGCAAATGCTGTCTGCGGTGACCTCGTACAATGTTCCGGTCCCCTCGGGGAACGACAACATTGCCCCCATTCTGTTGCAGATCGGGGCTGCCACGACGTCCTCATCGAACCCCAGCGTGACCACCAATGCGGTGGATTCCAATTCATCAGGGGGTAGTGGCGGTTCCGGCGCCTCGGTCTCTGATAACACGGCCGACTTCATCGCTCGCGATGCCTCGGGCCGGATTGGCGTGCGCATCACTTCTTCGAATGTCACCAGCTTGCAATCGCAATTGTCAGCGTTGGGGTTCGTGACAACCGGTTCGCGCCCCGATTTGAACTTTGTCGAAGGCTTCATTCCGCAGGCGAATATCGCGCAACTCGGTAATTTGGCCCACAGTGGCCAGATGGGCGTCGTCCCGCTGATTGCCGCGATCATGAATTCCGGTCCGACGTCCGATCAGTCACTTCCGGACATGGGGGTCGACCGCACCCTCGCCACCACACCGGGATATGACGGAACAGGTGTACGAATTGGCATAATCAGCGGCAGCTTCAATTCCAACGGACCCGCCAATCTGCCAGCCTATCAGAACGGAGACCTGCCCAGTTCGGTACAGGTCCTGCTAGAGGGGCCCGCAAATAGCACCGACGAAGGCCGCGCCATGGCCGAGTTGGTCCACGATACCGCGCCCGGGGCGGCGATTTCGTTTGCCTCGGGAGCATATGGTCAGGCCTCCTTCGCTCAACAGATTCGCAATCTGGCCAATCCCGCCATCGGACGTTCCAACATCATCGTCGATGATGGAATCTATCCCGATGAGCCGATGTTCCAGGATGGCGTGATTGCCCAGGCCGTCAATGATGTAGTCAACTTCAATGGCGTGTCTTACTTCTCGGCCGCCGGTAATTTTGCGGACCATTCGTACGAAACCACGAGCCCGTCGTTCGTCGCGGATCCCACGCTCGGCCCCGGTCAATACCTTGATTTTGACCCATCCGCGGGTGTTGACACGCGAAATCGGATTACCCTGTTCGGCCAGGAGGACATCACTCTCGAACTGCAATGGGACGATCCGTTCTACACCACAAATGGCGTCAACACCGACGTGGATATCTTCATCCTCGACGATACGACCGGTCAGATTCTCGCCTCTTCGACCAGTAACAACATCGCCACGCAAACTCCCTCGGAGTTTCTGAGCCTGGGACAGAATTTCGGGTTTGGGACCTACGATATCGTCGTGCGGCTCGAATCGCCGTTGGCGACCGCACCCATGCATTTGAAATGGGTGGATTTCGGCGATCATTTTGACACGTTCCAATACAGTACGGACAGCTCGACTTTGTACGGCCATGCCGCAGCCAAGGGAGCCATGTCCGTGGCGGCAGCCGCTTATTACTCCCCCGATCTTGTGGAGGATTTCTCCGCCAAGGGGGGATCGACCATTCTGTTCAGTCCCACGGGTGCCCCCCTGGGAACTCCCGATGTGCGCGATACACCGGGTATCACGGCAATTGACGGGACGAACACCAGCTTTTTCACAGGTGACTTCCTGTTTGCCGACAACCTTCCGACTGATCTGGAATCTGACGGATTACCCAACTTCCGCGGGACATCTGCCGCGGCTCCCCATGCTGCGGCCATTGCCGCCCTGATCAAGCAGGCCAATCCGGGCCTGACCCCGCAACAAATCTACGACCGCATCACGAGTACCGCCACTCCGTTCGGAGACCCGGATTTCACCGGTGCGGGATTAATCAATGCTTATAAGGCGATCTATGGTTCGCCCATCCAAGGCAGCCTGGGATTCAGCGACAGCTTTGAAGCAGGTGCCTTGTCCAACTACTGGGACACGTCAGTCCAGGGAAATGGCGTCATCTTCGTTGATACGACGCACGGGGCGAGTGACGGCACAGGCAGCATGACACTGGGGTCTCGATTCGACAATTCCGATAATAACAATTTCGTCGCCTTCGACGGGTCCACCTCGGCGACGGTCAATCTCGATCTTTCGGGAATCACCGACGATGTTTATCTGTCGTTCGATGCCAAGGAATCGTCGACTCCGACGCAAGGGACTTTCAATGGCGAAGACCCCATGTCGGACTTCTTCTTCGGCAGCGAGTTATCGGATGGTGTGGCCATCAGCGTTGATGGGGGCACTGTGTGGCGAAAACTCGTCTCGCTGACGGGGTCGCAAATCAGCACCAGTTTTGAGAATCACAAGATCAATCTCACCGAGTTGGCCAACAACGGCGGGTATGCACTGGGCGACAATGTCCTGATTCGGTTCCAGCAGTACGACCAACTGTTTGTGTCCAACCCGATCA
>JAQGHS010000774.1 GCA_028291605.1 Planctomycetaceae bacterium
CGCGGCACAACGCGGGTTAACCTGGGCGTTAGGCAGCTAAGAAAGACTGGGTGCTAATGGACGATACCTCGTTTCTTGAACGGATTCGATCATCTCCGGGCGATGCGGTGCTTCTTCGAGAATATGCCGAATGGTTAACAGAACACGACGACCCGCGCGGTGGATATCTGACCGCGGAACTTGATCTTCGTGACACTGAAATGCGGCTCCTTCAGCTGAGGTCCGCTGTAGGGAAATTCGCTGCTCATCGAGGACTCGATGCCAACTGGCTCGATCTAGTCGTGCCACTCACGGTAAGGTCGCCAATGCGGGGGACGTTCTACGCCGCGCCTGCACCTGATGAGTCTCCATTTGTCAAGATCGGTGACATATGCCATCCGGAAACGATTATCGGCATCATCGAAGCAATGCACGTGTACAACACGATTCCCGCCGGACATTACGGTGTCGTGTCTGAAGTGCTTGCGTCAAGCGGGTTACCTGTTGCCTACGGTGATCCTCTGGTACAACTAACTCGACCGCCAAGTCTCTTGTCCGGTGGGTGAATGTGCCGCCTAACACAATCGGTTCAACCCGACATTGTTCCGCGGTCGGGTCTAACGTGTTTATCAACATCGCTCGCGTGGCACAACGCGGCTTTACCTGGGCATTAGATCGCGACTCAACCGAGTGTTCAGCTACGAATATCGCTGTGATCTCTGTGATTATTCCGGTTTTGCGAGCTGGGGAAATCCGGGCTACTACGTCTTTTCCGATGGGGAGCGAATGCCGGCTCGCACCCAGCCAGTGTGGTGCAAGTCGTGTTCCACGATGACCCTTGCAGAAGATATTCCGCCCGTCACATCTTTGGCCGACAGGATTCAGCAACTTCACAGCCGCACGCTTTCCGACGAAGAATTACAGTTCATCGCCGACCTCAACGACTCTTTGGAAGTGCACATCCAGAGATGTCTGGATCAATGCCATTTGATGATTGCACGATTCCAGGACCGCCACATTCCCAATCGATGTATCGAGTGCGGAGGTCATGATTTCATGCTACTTCAGACCGACGAGGGAATGATGGTTGACGCGTTTCCTCATCCAGAATGCGCTGGGATGATACGGCAGAAGAGTCAGTCGCACTGTATCCCGTCTCACGGTTTCCTGCTGGACGCACAGGGCAATCGCATTCGCGAGACTTAAGCGATCGAACGGTTCAACGCGACGTGTGCCGTGGGCGAGTCTACGGTAAAATCAACAGGCAAATAATGCATTTCACCTGCTTCACCACTATCAAGGACTGCGTGTACCTCAAACAGGTCAGTGCCCTGGACCCGCCCTCGGCTGTGCGGCAAGCAATCGGTTCTTTGCCGTTTCATGATGGTACTGGACCGTTTGACGACGAACTGGAATGGTTGCAACAGGTCTGTGGAGGCGAAGCCGTGGTGACAATGCATCCCGTTGGGCACTGCAAGAATACATGGCTCTGGCTGGAAGGTTCGCGTTACGAGCCGCAATATCTTACATACGCAGTTCAAACCGATATGAAATAGACGTATCTGTGTCTAATGAGCGGTTCAACCCGACGTGTGTTGCGGGGGATTTCGATATATCATGTCACCTGTGGGCGCACGCGGGTTAACCTGGGCGTTAGGCGGTGTAATGAAATGGCCAAACTGGATTTTAGACGCCGCTTCCTCGCGGGCTTGCCCGCTATTCCGGCTGAACTCGGACTTCGGCTTGATGAATTCGTCCAATTTGACACGTCCACAGTGCATCTGCTCGACTCGGAAGATGCCACCTTGTTGCTTGCTCAGGGATTGCCACATGACGCTTCGCCATTTCTGAGCTTTGAAGCGTATTCATCGGAGCAACTTGACAGCAGATTCGAAACATTCGGTGTCTCGAAGTCGTACTTTCCAATCGGTCACAACGGTTCCGGGGATGTCTTGGCAATTGATCTGAATACTCGTGAGGTAGTTTACTTCAACCACGATCTCGAGGACGCTCGCGTCTTTGTCAATTCGTCCCTGATTCAGTTCCTGGAATGCCTTTGCATCTTTCAAGAACACCTCACACAAGAAACAATGGCCAGTTGTTTGGCTGATATTGCCACATCAGATCATAAGGCTACCGCTCCTGGAGCATTGTGGCACAATGAAGTTGGGAATGAAGTCCTGGACGAATAGGACAGCGAAGCAAATCAGTGCCTCACAAGCGGTTCAACATCGCCCGCGAGACAATGCGGGTTAACCTGGGCGTTAGTCCTCAACGTTTCTAGAGAGTTTCTTATGCCCGAATACTCGCACACACTGATTCCCGGCCGGGTCGATTTCGTTCCTGAGCCCAAGCAGGTTGGTTCCTTCCTTTCGTCGCTCGCCACGATCGGCGCGGCGCCCCTGAAACCGGCGTTCGTTGTCTCGATGCCGTCTGGAAAAGTGCGGACTTTCAAGAACCCCATCTCGGGCATAATGCAGACGTTTGCAGGACGCGAGTCAGAAGAGCTCGACGACCTCACCGCTGTGGCGGGCGCGTTGAAACGGCTCGAGGACTACGACGTCTCTGTCGCGGGAAAGGGACCGCCCAAGTTGAAGGCGTTCACCTTCGACTTCAAAGGGAAATACGACTTTTTTGTTCGATGCTGCCTGCGTCCGGAGGTCGTGTCGATGTCAGACTGGCACGACGAGGTTCCGATCGAGCGGAAGGTCGAAAGTTTTGGACAGCAATGCAGTCCAAAAGATCGTCTGGGCATCTATCTCAACCCGAACACACTTGAAGTTATCGAAGTACCCAACGCGGGTTGCGCACGATTTTGGATTGAGTTCGAATACGGCAATCTCTTTCCGTCAATCAAAGACCGGCTGGATCTGATAGAGCCAGCGATTGCGGAGGTGGCCGAGAAGGAATTCGCTATCAAGTTCGTTCAAGGATGTCACTGGGGCGCATGAGGCCCAAACAAAGTGATGTGCTTGATCGAGCCCCTCGGTGAATTACTGACCTCTTTCAGTCAAGGCCAACCGGCTTCGTTACTGGGAGGTCGTTCTGAAATATCGCTGATAAGACTGACACAAAGTAATGGCCTAACCAGGAGTTCAACCCGGCATTGTGCCGCGGGCGGGTTTGAGGTGTAATCAATGTCACTCGCGCGGCACAACGCGGTTTAATTTGGGCGTTAGGCGTGGGAGGTATTTCGGTGGTTCAGGAAGTTGTCTTTCGCTTCATGCCGAGTTTGCTTGGCAGTTTCGATGAGCCAGATCCAATTCCGCACCTCGCCGGAGTAATCCTGCTCCAGCACGGTGAGGCACTGGTGGGAAGTTGGGACGCAGAATGTTGCGGGTTCATCCATCCCTCTAATCAGAATGAATTGGCCGCAAATGCGTTGGAAGCCGTCTTGGCTGCATACCCGGACGTTGATTTAAAGAGCGACACGTTGCGTATATTCACTTGCCCGCCGATCCTCATCGCACGGTACGACTTTGGCACGTAGCCATGGCGAGCGGTGCCTGACAAGCGGTTCAACCCGACATTGTGCCATGGGCGGGTTTGGGGTGTAATCAATGTCGCTCGCGCGGCACATGCGGTTTAACCGGGAGTGGCAGATGTCACGTAACATACTGGCAATAGTGGTCGTATTTGGGTCCGTCGCATTCGCGGCCGATCTGTCGGAGAAGTGGCAGAAACGACTGGATTCTGCGGATGGCATCTATCAAGCGGCAAAGATGAAGGCAGACAACGCGCGGTTCTACGCGATGCAAAAGGCGAATGCTGACCGTCTGAAGTTATTGAAGACGGCGCTGGCCGATGCGACTAAAGCGGGGGATTTCGATGCCGCGACGGCCATCAAGGAACGAGTGGCTGCTGTCGAGACAGATGTCGTCGGATCGCGTCCCAAGCCCAAGAATACTGTCAAGATTGCAGGACACGAATACGCCCTGGTCGAGGAAAAAGCAACCTGGCATGTCGCCAAACAGATCTGCGAAGAGATGGGAGGGCACCTGGCCACGATCAACTCGCAGGATGAGAGCCGTCAGTTACTCGCCCTGTGCAAGACTTTCAGTGTTGATGTATGGATGGGAGAAACAGACGAGAAACAAGAAGGCAAATGGCAAGGCGTTGATGGATCGACTCTGATGGCCGACTTCTCTCCAAGTAACGGCGGTGGCTTCGAGCATTACATGTTCTACGAAGATAACCTCGGCAACTGGGATGATGGCAATGGCGGCGTACGGCTTGCGTTTGTTTGCGAATGGGACAACTGATGTGGCACCATCCGCGGTGTAGTAGCGCAGCGTGCTAGAACGACTCGTTGGATGTGTATTCCGCTTCAGGGGTAAAGGTCCGTCAGGTGGCAATCGAAAAGCAAATTGTCAGCCGTCTGAAATTCACTACAGCATTATTCGAGTATGACTTTGATGAACCAATGGATCAGCAAGATTGCAATCGCGTTTGTTGCAGTGGTTGCCGGTTCCATCATCTTGATGTGGTATCGCGTTTCTTATCTTGCAGTAGACCCGGGACTTGAACAAGGCATTCAAACCGTCGTGAAACGAAATCCCACTCTCCAGCCTATGCTCGATCGAGCGATGTCCGACGGCAGACTCACGATGGCGGAAGCCAATGCGATCATCAACGCAGCCGAGAAGTTAAAAAAAGCGGCGAAGTGAACTGGCCTGGTTCTTGGCGGCGTTCGCGTACGATGAATCATTCTCATTCTTTGATGGCCAAGTGCCGCTTCCCTATTTCACCTGGGCGTTAAGGCATCATGATTCCAGTCGGCTATCTGGCGATGCATGTGATTCATTGCCCTGAGTCGCTCGATGGTGCGAGCGTGGCAGGCGTGTATTCCGTCAGCGGTTGCCTATCCAAGGACTTTGCGGACTACGTCAATTACTGGAAGCACAATGGCTACTGGTTCTTCGATTCACCGAAGATCATTCAGGACCTCGCGACCGCGAACGGGATTGATCTGACGGGAACGACACTGTTTTTCTACGAACTCTATGAGTTGCAATTTGATGACGCCGTAAACACATGGACGCCGATTTCTTCGGATCCATCATTTCCGACGCAGATTGTGCTCCCCAACTGCAAAACACTGGAAGGCTTTGACGTCGTAACATATTCTTGTGGAACGACGGCCGAATGTTCCCCGTTGTCCTGCAATGCATTGGCGACGGAGTTAGAGTCAAATCAACATTGCCTGATGGAGTCGTTCGAACGCGCGAAGCAGTTAGTTGAAGGCGGCAAATTCCGGAACTCCGAACCAGGACCCTTTCGGGTCATTTCCGTGTATTCGACAATATGGCCGTAGCAAGTGGTTCAACCCTGACGTGTGCCGCAGTCGGGTTTGGGGTGTAATTCAACATCACTCGCGCGGCACGGGTTAAATAACTTGGGCGTTAGGCGGAGTGGAGGATGACAGAGTGGGTGCCAGTGGATGGACATATTTTACTCCCTATCAACCAGAGGCGTCTGCTGCATTGCAGGAGTTGCAACGCCAGGTATTTGCTTCTGGGCAATATAAACGGCCGCAAACGGGCCCGGAGCTACTCAATCAAATCCAGCAATACAATCCTGCGGAAATCCACCGTAAAACGGCCGAGAGTTACCGACGTCTGCCTGGTGCTGGCGACTCGGCCGAGATTCAAACGATGATTGCTCGGTGCGAGCAAATGGCGGCGGCCGCAGAAGCCATTTGGCCTCGGACCTGCCGCCTGGTTGAAGCAATGAAAACCGGCGACACAAGCCAGTTGGCTGCCGACGAACTCCGCGAATTCAGCCTGTACCCGCAACTTCTCAAGCTATCTCCTAGTTTGAGCCGTAAGCATCGCAAACCGCATCGTCCGGCGAAGAGTATCGAAGAACTGCGTGAACAAGCAGGAGAGGATGGAACGCACTCGATACTCGATATCCTTCGGATCTCCAAGAAGAGAAACCATGCGACAGCGTCCCCTCTGTCAGAGAAACTTCTCAATCAACATTTCGGCACAGTCGAGCCCAGTCGGGAGCAGGTCGAAACGAATGACTTGACCTTCGCGGAAGCGCTCAACTGGCAGGCGGTGTTCTTCGCTGTATTTCATGCTGGCGAGCCAGCCGAATGGGCTTTTATAGGCAGTTCCGGAGACTGACGCAGAATCGATTCGCGTTCGGTGACGGAGTGGATGCAATCTTGTTCCGTCGTCAGCCATCGACACACCACGCCCTCGAAACCAAAACTCAAGAGCACATTTTCATTGTGTCGACTTGGTCTTATGCAATTTGTACAACTGTGCGACATCCTGCCACTTCAGTTCATTTGAGTGCCTGAAGTGGACGACAGCATGGCAGTTCGGACACAAGGGGATCAGATCCGCCACAGGATTGAGTAGATAGGTGCCGCCTTTTTGAGATACTGGGACGATGTGATGAACCTGAATCAAGCCTTCAGCATGCTCGCCGTAATGATCCTTAAAGATAATTCCACAGGCTTGGCATTTGGGAATCTTGTAGTGCCGTAGGCAAAGCTCTTTTGCCTTTGGGTCCCTTTCATACTTTCTAATTGTTGCTTCATAAGTTGCGCCCTCTTTGAATGTTAAGTAAGTCGGTATGAGGGGCCTTTGTGAAAGTTTGGGTGGTTCCGCGGGTTTCGTGTTTGTTTCTGTCGGAATAACATATGGTTCATTGATGTTATCGAGGTTCAAACACTGTAATTCCCGGAATCGATATCCATTTCTGTCGTCGTAATGCGCCTTGACGACACGGCGAAGTATTACGCGAGCATCAGATTGCTTGTTGATCTCATAAAGGCCGTCTCCGACCATTTTAAATAAATTGGGGTTTGATCCCATTTCAGATCTAAGGGACTGAGCTGGTGTCTCCTTAAACGAACAATACTTGCGCGTCAAAATCCGATTGGTGATGTCATCGAAATAGTGCAGGGGTGTGTTTCTGGATTCCCACAATACCACAAGGCACGCTTCAATATGTTGCATTAGAACTTTCCAAATCAGGGTCGATTATTGAGGATAACGTGATTGTCCCTACCCCCAAACTTCCCGTCGAGTGTAGTGCAAAAACGCGGGAACCACTTCCGCAAGGAGGCGTAGGTTCTGAGTACGTCACGCTCGGCCTCATCGCTTGTGGGCAAGGAATGCGTTCGACAACGCCTCCGCAGCCACCGGGTTCGATTGGAAGTGTTGGTGAACGTAGCTGGCCAGGATATTCCCTTTGGAAAAACCGCCGGGACGCTCTCCGCCTCCACGGGAATCTCGCAGACTGTACGGTCGGTGCCAGGCTCCGAGCTCAAAGGGTTCGACGATTTCTGAATAGTGGAATTCATGACCGCGTAGCTGTGTGCCTGGTGGTCCAAACAATGTTTCTTCCGCAGACGTGGTGGCCGTGTATCCGAGTCGTTTGCAGCGTTCCAGCATGCGGGTTGAGAACGGTAGTAGTCCCACCATGGGCCAGGCCTGACTGCTCCGGTCAATAACTGTCTGGGCCAGATACATCATGCCGCCGCATTCGGCATAAATCGGCTTGTCGGTGGCGGCGAAGCGCGCGATTGATTGCAGCATGGACTCGTTGGCGGATAACTGCTGCGCGTGTTCTTCCGGGTAGCCACCTCCCAGGTACAGACCATCAATGTCTGGCGGAAGTTCGGCGTCACGTAAGGGTGAGAACTCGACGATTCGCAGGCCGAAGTTTTGCAACAGTTCCAGGTTGTCGGGGTAATAGAAACTGAAGGCTTCGTCCATGGCGACCGCGACCGTTCCGCGGCAGTCTGCCAATCGGCCCGGCTGCGTTTCCCCAGACGACGAGCTGATCGCCGCGGCCGGAGTCGAATGCTGGCTGGCGAGTTTGTAGAGGGCGTCCATGTCGATTTGCTGTTGCACGGCAACGCCCAGTGCGTCGGTCACCGATTCGCCTGGAGCATTCAATCGGGGTGCCTTCAGGCCCAGGTGTCGAGACGGTAGTGCGGGGAAAGAATCTCGTGAAAACCAGCCTGCCAGATCGCATAAACCCGCGCCGGTTAAGGCCTCTTGCAACATCGACGCGTGGCGGCTGGAACCGCAGTAATTGGCGATGACGCCTGCGATGCGACAAGCGGGTTCGAATTCGGAAAAGCCCTTGATGCCGGCAGCGAATGACCGGCCCGCGCCGGTCGCATCGGCGACCAGCAGGACCGGCGCATTCAACAGCGATGCGATCTCGGCGGTACTGCCTTGCAGGGCTGTGGTGGACGCCCCGTCAAACAGGCCCATCACCCCTTCGATAATCGCGATATCGGCGTCGCACGTTTTTTGTTCAAACAGACGTTGAACGTATTCTGGACTGAGCATCCAGGTGTCGAGATTGTAGCTCACACGACCGGTCGCCAGGCGATGCCAGCTGGGATCGAGGTAGTCGGGACCGACTTTGAATGGCTGCACCTTGAGGCCGCGGGACCTCAATGCTGCCATCACACCCAGCGCAATCGACGTCTTGCCCACACCGCTGCGAGTTCCCGCAATAACCAGACGTGGAACCAATGCCTTCCCCTTTTATTCGCGTTTGACTTCGATGAGATTCTCCGCCGGATGATACTCGATTTCGGTCAGGCGTCGAGCAGGTGGCGCAGCGCCCAATGGTATTCACTTTGTGGTTGAACTCGTGAGCGGCACGGCGCTAGCCGCCGGTTCTTCCAGGGAAATCGACGCACAGAACCGGTGGCTAGCGCCATTCCGCTCACAGAGTATGGTCTCACGTTTTGGTTCGTGCGGCGACGTCAAACGGACGGGGAAAATGCGGAAAATATCGGCCAATTCACCAATCGGTTGATTCTGTGGATCGCTCGCGGTAGACTTCGTCCTTGAAATGGGTGCTTGCCTGAATCGTGAGATTTTGGCGAGAGAATAGGGAAGACGGTTAGATTCCGTCGCGGTCCCGCCGCTGTAACCGGGGACGAACGCTACATAAACCACTTCAGGCAACTGCCTGCGGGAAGGCGTAGCTAGTAGGCCGATCCGGGAGCCAGAAGACCTGCCCATTGTCACTGTTGCGAAGAGTCGTGCTCGGTTGAGGTACGGACGCAATGATGAGGGCACGGCATTGGGCCGGCCTTCTTTCTGTTGCTTTTGTAGCGTGTCACTACGCGCCTGTATTGCTGCGCATCTGCGGCACTCAGCTCTCTCCCCCGGCATTTGCTCTTCGCTGTCCAATTCCTGGCGTTCGAAACGCCTGAAGCGTGGCAACGAGGAAATTGCTATGAAAAATGGTCGCTTGAGCTGGTTGTGTTTGGTCTCTGTTCATGGTCGTCAAACGCAGGGATCAATAGATTGCAAGACGTCGCTCGACACTGTAAGTGGGACGAAACCGCGTCGCGGTACGACTCCTTCTCGCGGGTTCACTCTGATTGAACTGCTGGTGGTGATTGCGATTATCGCCGTGCTGATTGCCCTGTTACTGCCGGCCGTGCAGCAGGCGCGCGAGGCGGTCCGCCGTGTCCAATGCAAGAATCATCTGAAACAGATTGGATTGGCGTTACACAGTTATGAGTCGACGCATCGCTTCTGGCCTGAGCAGTCGGGTACGCCGCAACCGGGGCCGCTTTACAAGATGCCGATGAGCAGTTGGATGACGTCGGTCCTGCCCTATCTGGATCAGGCCAATCTTTATCGGGGATATGATTGGAGTCGCGACTGGCACGACGTTGCCAATCTGGCCGTCGTCACGATGAACGTGCCTGTCTATAATTGCCCCTCCGCACCGATTCGTGAGGGGTTTGAGTATACAGTTCTGGTCACTTATGCAGACCCCGTCACCACGACGGCGACATTGGGGACACGCACGTTTTATTACGGCGCCACGACCGATTACACAAATGTGGGCGGTATTGGCACGAATTTGAACAATACTCTGACACAAAAAGTCACGAATCCGGGGACTAGCGGCATCTTAATGTCGAACGCGGTGTCGTTGGCGGCAGTCACCGATGGCCTGTCCAATACGATTCTTGTCGCTGAGTGTGCTGGCCGGCCCAATCTGTACCAACGCGGAATGCTGGTTCCAGACGGGACGACTCCGAAGACCTGGAGTGGTTCGTCGACAAAACCGTTTCCCGTGGGCGGAGTCTGGGCGAGCCATAACAAAGGGTTCTTGATCGATGGGGCTCTGGCAAACGGTTACACTACCAGTACCCCCGGTGTGGCCTCCGTGAACTTTTCGAACGACAACGAGATCTACGCCTTCCATCCCGGGGGAGCGAATGTGTTGATGGCCGATGGATCGGTGCGCCTGGTCGCGGAATCAATGTCTCTGCAAGTGCTGTGTGCGATGGCCTCCCGTGCGGGCGGCGAAGTCGTGTCAATGGATTAAGAACCCCTGACAAAACCGGTTGTGGGAAGTTCAGAACCGCAAACTTTCAAGCGGTTCTGAACTGATGCAGAGGTTTTGTTAGAGTTTATAAGATAGAAAACCGATCCGCGCCGCATGACGTTGCCTCGCAATCTGCGATGTCAGGTCTCGACTCTGGACCATGTGAAAGCAGGCTGACTCAGATGGAATTGTATGAAGCCATCTATGGCCGTCGCGACGTCCGTCGATTCCAGGCAGAGCAGATTGCTGATGACGTGCTGGCTCGAATCCTGGATGCTGCTCACCATGCCGGTTCAGTGGGCTTCATGCAGCCCTGGAATTTTATCGTGGTTCGCTCGCTGGACGTGCGCCAGCAAGTCTACGAGCTGTTTACCCGGGAAAATGCCAGGGCCGCAGAAAACTATACTGGTGAGCGGCGCGAGTTGTATGACTCGCTGAAGCTCGCGGGGATCCTGGAAGCGCCGGTCAGCGTGGCGGTCACCTGTGATCGGAGTCGAAATGGGCCCGCTGTGCTCGGCAAAAACAGCATGCCCGAGATGGATCTCTACAGTACCTGTTGTGCCATTCAGAACCTGTGGTTGGCGGCTCGCAGTGAAGGGATCGGCGTCGGCTGGGTGAGCATCCTGGATCCCACGCTCGTGAAGCCCTTGCTGGGTATTCCCGACGACATTGTGCTGGTCGCCTGGCTGTGCCTGGGGATTCCCGTCCAGTTCGACGATCGTCCGATGTTAGAGACTGTGGGCTGGGAGAAACGATTGCCGCTGGAAGAAGTGGTCTTCGCGGAACGCTGGCAAGAGCGCTGGGCCGCTGATTCCTCAAAGTGAATTTCCATGACGCAGTATTTCCTACGTACGACAAATGACCAACTTCCATTCGCAATCGTGCGAATGCAGAGGGCGAGCCCATGACTGGTCGCGTCCTGATGATCCAGGGTACGAGTTCCTCTGCAGGCAAAAGTTTGCTGGTGGCGGCGCTCTGCAGGATCTTCGCGCGACGTGGTGTTCGAGTCGCGCCGTTCAAGTCGCAAAACATGTCCAACAACGCGGCTGTTTGTGCGGACGGCGGAGAAATCGGACGCTCGCAGGCTTTTCAAGCATTTGCTGCGGGGATCGCGCCCACGGTCGACATGAACCCGATCCTGCTCAAGCCCGAGGCCGAGGTTCGATCGCAGGTGATTGTCAACGGGCGTCCCTGGAAGTCCCTCGACGCACGACAGTATTTCAACACGAAGCAGGCCCTGTGGCCGATCGTTACTGCAGCCCTGGATCGGTTGCGCAACGAGTACGAATTGGTTGTGATTGAAGGTGCCGGAAGTCCCGCCGAATTGAATCTGCGCGATGTGGAAATCGTCAACATGTCGGTGGCCCGGTATTGCCAGGCTCCCGTGCTGCTTGTCGGCGACATCGAGCGTGGCGGTGTGTTCGCCCAATTGCTCGGGACATTGTGGCTGCTCGATGACGACGAACGAACACTCGTGCAGGGCCTGTTGATTAACAAATTTCGAGGCGATGTGTCGTTGTTCGATGCCGGCCGGACGATGCTTGAGCAACGGGGTGGTGTTCCGGTCCTGGGAGTCATTCCCTGGGTCAGTGCGCTGAACCTGCCTGATGAAGATGCCGAAGTGCTGAGTCGGGTGTCCAACGGTTCCGCCCGGCCGGGGGACATCGACATCGCCGTGATTCGCCTGCCACGAATTTCTAACTTTGATGACTTTGATCCCTTGGCGACGGCCGCGGGTGTCCGACTGAGATACGTCGAATCGGTATCGCAGCTTGGACAGCCGCACGCGGTCATCCTACCGGGAACCAAGAGCACGATGTCGGATCTGGACTGGCTGCGGCAAACGGGACTCGCCTCACGAATTGTGGAGTTGGCCGCGGTCGGAACTCACGTCGTCGGAATCTGCGGCGGATATCAAATGCTGGGCCGGATTCTGCGCGATCCGGAACTGGTCGAGTCTGACGTCGAGCAAATGTCGGGACTGGGGTTATTGCCCACGGTGACAGTCTTTCAGACAAGCAAAGACACCAATCAGGTTCGCGGTGTGATTCGCGACGACCGCAATTGTCCCGGTGGTCTTGGTCAGGTCGTCGAAGGGTACGAGATTCACATGGGGCGGACATTCGGCGGCCGGCCCTGGCTGGAACTGTCGCGTTCCGAGGACGAGCTTTCTGCGGTATCAGACGGGGCGGCGTCGGACGACGGGCGGATCTGGGGCTGCTATCTGCATGGACTTTTTGGCAACGACGGTTTCCGGCAGTGCTGGCTAAAGTCGCTGAGAAAACATAGTGAGTCAGAATCCCCGCTCAGCCAGCCGATTGAGCCAATCGGTGAGTTTGCGAATGCAGTGGAGGCCTCGTTGAATCGTCTCGCGAATCAGGTGGAGGAGGCTCTCAATATGGAGCGACTGGAACAAATCGTCTGGAATCAAGCAGGAGTCCTCCAATGACAACTGAAGACAGTGAAGCGCTGGCACACAAGGAAAAGATGGTCCGTCGCGACCAGGCATTTGAAGAGCGACAGGCCAAGGCGACCCGCGAGAAGGGGTTGCTGATTGTTCACACGGGGGCTGGCAAGGGAAAGACGACCGCAGCGCTGGGAATGGTGTTTCGTGCGTTGGGAAACGGGATGAAGGTCGGCATCGTGCAGTTCATCAAGGGGGCGATGGAAAACGGTGAATCGGCTTTCATTGAGAAGCTGCGTTTGCAGGGAATGCCGATCGAACTGTATACGCTGGGCGATGGCTACACCTGGAAAACGCAGAATCTGCAGCAGGACATTGCGTCTGCCAGGCGTGGATGGGACAAGGCGGTGGAATTGCTGCGTGACCCCTCGTTTGACATGGTGGTTCTGGACGAAATGAACATTGTACTGAAATACGAATACCTGCCTCTGGATGAGGTTCTTGCGGAATTGGCGGCCAAACGGGAAATGTTGCACGTCATTATTACTGGACGAAATGCCAAGGCGGGTTTGATCGAAGTCGCGGACCTGGTCACTGACATGACGCAGATTAAGCATCCGTATCGCTCGGGCATCAAGTCGCAGCGCGGGATCGAATTCTAAAAGGTGGTTGCAACGTGAGTCTCTCGTCCAGCGACATCTGGCAACATCTCAATGGCCTCACCAAGCCGCCTGGCAGCTTGGGACGGTTGGAAGAGCTCGCTGCGCGGTTGTGCGACATCCAACAAACTCTGTCCCCGCAAACTTCGCCGCGACGGCTGGTCATTTTTGCTGGCGATCATGGCGTGGTGAGTGCCGGCGTAACGGTCTGGCCTTCGGCGGTGACGAACCTGATGTTAGTCAACATGTGTCAGGGAGGAGCCGCTTCAACAGTTCTCGCAGGACAGTCCGGGACAGAAGTTGTGCTCGTGAACGTAGGCGCGATTGACGATCCGATTACCGAACCGCCCACAGCGAATTCTGGGGTTCGTTACCGCAGTCGTCGCGTTTGTAATGGAACACGGAACCTGGCGATTGAACCTGCACTCACCGTGGATGAATTCCAGCAGGCCTGGATGATTGGTGAAGACGAGGCCCGTTCCGCTGTGGAATCCCAAGTGAAAGTCGTGATTGCTGGGGAGATGGGAATCGGCAATACGACGCCTGCATCCTGCCTGGCGATGCTGTTGGCGGATGTCCCGCTCGACAATGCCGTGGGACAGGGGGCCGGAGCGAATGAGACCTCCCTGAGCCAGAAGCGGAATGTTGTCGAGCAGGCAGTCGCGCGAGCTCGTGAAATCTGGGAACGTGATCCCGTCGCCGCAATCGCTTCCGTTGCGGGGCTGGAGATTGTGGCGATGGCCGGCTTTTTCGTTGCGGCCCACCGTCTTGGATTGACCATCATCCTGGATGGAGCCGTGGCGAGTTCGGCCGCTTTGATCGCTGAACATCGATCACCGGGTGTGTCGCGATCCATGATCGCAGCACATCTTTCGACCGAGCCGGCGCATCGGGCAGTCCTGGAACGTTTGAGTCTGACCCCGTTTCTCGATTGGAACATGCGATTGGGCGAGGGGACCGGTGCATTGTTGCTGCTGCCGCTACTCGATGCCGCCTCGGCAATGATTTCCAAGATGGCAACGCTGGAGAGTTTTGGCATCAGTCCAAAGGTGACCTCGTGACCGAACAATCGACAATTTCTGAACACGCGGCAGTCCCGCAGGTGCACCCCGTTCCGGCAGAACAGTGGGGGGAATGGTCCGCGTTTTTGACGGCGGTGCAGTTCCTGACGCGAGTGCCGTTGCCGTTCTCGGAACCGGTCTCGGCCGCCGTGCTGTCGCGCTGTCCGGTCTATTTTCCGTTAGTGGGGGGATTGATCGGTGTTGCGACATCGGTGGTCGTCGGCGTCGCGGGCTTGTTCTGGCCAGTTTGGTTGGCGGTGATCGTCGCACTCGCAATCGAAGCCCGGCTGACGGGAGCGTTTCATGAAGACGCTGTCGCCGATTTCTGCGATGCCTTCGGTGGTGGCTGGACGCGAGACGATGTGCTGCGAATTCTGAAAGATAGCCGGATCGGCTCGTACGGAGCCCTGGGACTGGGAATCGCTGTCGCGTTGCGAGCTGGTGCCATGCTGGAAATCATTCAACAAGTGGGTCGGCACAACTGGCTCGTGTGGGGTTCCGCAATTGTGGCCAGCTGTGCCATTGGTCGCTTCGTGATCGTCTTGGTCATGGTCCGGGTGCCGCCTGTCTCGTCCCGAGAAAGTTTGTCTCGCGACATTGGTCGTCAGTTGAAATTGCGAGATTTGCTCACCGCCTCCGTCTGGATGTTGCCCCTCGTATTGCCCTTCATCATTCAACTGCCGCTACAGGCTGCCATATGCGTCGTTGCGCTGGTCGCGATTGTGATGTGGTTCATGGCGCTGGTGCGGCGTCGGCTGGGAGGGATCACCGGTGATTGCCTGGGCTGTATCGGCTACGGTTCCATGGTCGTCGTTCTGCTGGCGACAGCGGCGAGGTGGAATCCATGACATTGAAGATCTCAATCCCCACCTTAATCGTTGTGCGACATGCCCCGGTTGACCAGAAGTACCAGGGAGTTTGTTATGGACGCACTGACGCCGTATTGGGACCGGAAGGGGAACAGCTGAGCTACGCTGTGGCCGAGGAACTCGCCGCCTGGGGCAATGCGACTATTGTCCATAGCGGGCTGCAACGTACGCGATTTCTGGCCGAGCGACTTGCCGCGCAGCTTGGATGTTCTGCCACGACCTGCGAAGCCCTCCAAGAGCGGGACTTTGGCACCTGGGAGCTGCAGCCCTGGAATGACATTCACGCCCAGCATGGTGACGAAATGCTGCGCATGGTTTCCGAACCCGAGACGTATCGTCCCGGGGGAGGCGAAACGACGTATGAAATGCGGGATCGTGTGGTGCAATGGTTTGAATCACTCCCCAATGCAGACCTGACCATCGCGGTGACTCACGGAGGTCCGATCGCGGCCCTGCTCGGATCGCAACGGCGATTACCAGTCACTGATTGGATGGACCTGATTCCCCGTTGCGGACAAATCGTGCCGATCCACAAACGGGCTACCGAACAGGAGTGATTCATGGCACACATTGCACTGATTTTGGGAGGCGTGCGGAGCGGCAAGAGTGGCTTTGCACAAGACCTGGCTCAGAAAATGAGCGGGGACGATGTCCTGTTTGTGGCCACGGCCGAAGCCGGCGATGCCGAGATGTCGCGTCGCATTCAGATCCATCGGACGTCGCGGCCGGCTGCCTGGTCGACGCTGGAAGTCGCCCAGAATGTGGGGGCCTCGCTGCAGCGATATCAGCAGAGCGGCCCGCAGCACCGGACGGTGCTGATTGATTGCTTGACGCTGCTGGTTAGTAATGTACTGCTGAGTTGTGAGGAACAAGCCGACCCAGCCATTGCCGAGCAGCGCGTGGCTGTGGAGATACAGGGCCTGCTGGCTGCCTGCCTGCATTGGCAAGGAACGGTGATCATCGTGTCGGGAGAAGTGGGCCTCGGTGTGGTTCCAGAATCTGCGCTCGGGCGACAGTACCGCGATCTATTGGGATGGGCCAACCAGGCAGTTGCAGCGCGATCAAATGCCACGTACCTGCTGGTTGCGGGGCTTCCGATAGAACTTAAGTCGCTGGCCAACAGTGTTGAGCAAGCGGCCTCGAAATTGAAAATGCTCAGGTAATCATGAAACAACCAATATCCATACGATTGATGCGGCGATTGATCAATCTTAATGTGTACCGCGCAATTTTCGGGGCCATCGTCCTGACAGCCGTCGGTTGCCAGCAGAGTTCGCCGCCCCCCGTGTCGCAGCCTGTGTCACCGCCAGTGTCACAGCCTGTGCAGCCTGCAACCACCGCGGCAGTCTCCAAGACCGTCGATGCACCCAGCCTCGCGGTCGCGACTAAGTTTCCTTATGAAGTGACTGATGGATTGGGACGCAAGGTGATTCTTGCGAAGATCCCGCTGCGAATTGTCTCCTTGTCGCCGAAGAATACGGAGATGCTGTTTGCCGTGGGGGCGGGCGATCAGACCGTCGGTACGACGACTTATTGCAATTATCCGCCAGCCGCTGCCAAGATCGAAAAGGTCGGCGGCTTTTCCGCTAAGAGTCTGAGTCTCGAACGCATTGTGAGTTTGAAGCCGGACCTGGTTCTCTCCGTGGGCGACTTGCATGTGCCGATCATTCAGGAATTGGAGCGGCTGGAAATTCCAGTCGTGGCCTTCTCGGCCGATTCGTTTGAAGGTCTGTTCAAGGACCTGCAACTCCTGGGACGCATGACCGGACACGAAGGTGAAGCTTCAACCCTGGTCAACAAGCTGATCGAGCGTGTGGATCGGGTCAAGGAAAAGGCGCAGACCATCCCCGACAAAGAGCGACTGACTGCCATGTATTATGTTTGGGGGGACCCCCTGACTGGGGCCGGTCCAATCTCGTACTTTGGCGAGATGATCCAATTCTGCGGTGCTGTGAACATTGTCGAAGACACGTCAACTCGCTTTCCCAAATTGACGATGGAAGTGTTGCTCACCAAGAATCCCGATGTCATAATCTCGTCTACTAACCACTCTGATCTGATTTCACCCAAGGTCGTCGACTCACGGCCAGGTTGGGGCCGGCTAAAAGCTGTGCAGGAGAAGCGCGTCTATCTCTTGGACGGAGGCCTCGTCTCGCGGTGCACTCCACGAACGGTCGATGCACTGGAGCTCATGGCACATCTCGTGTATCCCACCTACTTCGCGGCACCCCGCGAGGAATCGAAGAGCGATCACGCGAATGGACCACAACGATGAAGCGGTCCGTCGTCTGTTTGCCAATCCTGTCGGTCGTCCTCCTGATTACGGCGTTGCTGAGCCTGGGGGTGGGGGCGGTGACGATTGCGCCGGGCCGCATCCTCCAGATCCTGACGGAGCACAGCGGAAACGCAGTCCCTGCCACCGAATTGACGATCATCTGGGAACTCCGTTTACCGCGACTGCTGCTGGCCTGCTTTGTCGGTGCCGGACTGGGGATGGCAGGCGCCGGTTATCAGGGACTCTTTCGCAATCCCCTGGCCGACCCGTTCGTCATTGGAGCCTCCAGCGGTGCGGCGCTCGGTGCGACACTGGCGATCATTAATGGCTGGCAAGGTCACGTTCTGGGCCTCGCGTGCATCCCTGCGGCTTCACTCATTGGGGCGTTAGGGGCAGTGGCGATCGTCTATAGCATCGCGACCGTGGGACGGCAGATTCCCATGGTCTCGCTGCTGCTGGCAGGTGTCGCGCTCAGCAGTATGTTGGGTGCGATTGTCTCGTTGCTCATGTTCCTGCATGAAGAAAAGTTGATGACGATCTTCAGTTGGCTCATGGGAAGTCTATCCGGTCGCGGTTGGCCCGCGCTCTGGTCAACCGCTCCACTGATTCTGATTGGCGGTTTAATCTTGTGGATGCATTCCCGCGCGCTGGATGCATTAACGTTTGGCGAAGAATCAGCCGCCTCACTGGGGCTGGGAATCCGTCGACTCCGTGCGACCATCGTCCTGTCAGCGAGCCTGATTACTGCGGCGAGCGTCGCGGGCGGTGGCATCATCGGGTTTGTTGGGTTGATTGCCCCGCACATGGCGAGATCGCTGGTAGGGGCACGGCACGCCCTGGTCATTCCCATGAGCGGCCTGCTGGGTGCCCTGCTGCTGCTGTTGGCAGACGATGTAGCCCGCACGATCGTGGCGCCCTCCGAACTGCCGGTGGGAATTGTCACGGCCCTGATGGGTAGTCCCTTCTTTCTCTACTTGTTGAAGACTCGACAGAGAGAATTGGGGGTGGGACAGTGAACACTCTTCACGCGAAGGACATCACGTGTGGCTACGACCAGCGGAAGGTGTTGGAATCGCTGTCGCTGTCGGCCACTGCCGGTGAAGTCCTGGTACTGCTGGGACCGAACGGCGCGGGCAAAACGACGCTGCTGCGAGCGCTGGCCCGATTCCTGCGTCCGATGTCTGGTACCGTCTTGCTGGACAATCAGGATCTTTGGACCTTAAGGCGGGAAGCAGCGGCGCAGCGGATTGCCCTCATGCCCCAGAGTGAACGTCGTGATTGGCCGCTGACCGTGGAAGAGTCCATCCAACTGGGACGTGCCCCACACCGCGGCTGGTACGTTCCCTTCAATGCGGAAGATGCCCTGATTGTCGAG
Organism: Planctomycetaceae bacterium; assembly: GCA_028291605.1. Classification (GTDB taxonomy): domain Bacteria; phylum Planctomycetota; class Planctomycetia; order Planctomycetales; family Planctomycetaceae; genus JAKFVC01. Next base: position 18,958 of record JAQGHS010000774.1, read on the forward strand.
TCGGCATTGGCCAGTACCGGGTTGCTGGAATTGCGCGAGCGACCCATTACTGAACTGTCAGGTGGGGAATGGCGGCGGATGGTTTTTGCCCGTGCCTTGGCTCAACAGGCGAACGTGCTGCTCCTGGACGAACCCACCGCGGGACTTGACCTGAAATACCAGCACGAAGTTCTGCGGCTGGTTTGCGACCTCGCGAAGAACCGGAATTTGACTGTCGTAGTGACCCTGCACGATCTCAACCACGCGACGCTCTACGGCAGTCGGCTGGCGGTCGTCGCGGAACATACGATTGTGGCCGTCGGGGCTCCGCAGGATGTGATGACGGTGGATTTGATCGAACGAGTGTTCGGAGTCCATGTGACGATTGTCCCCCATCCGGTCTATGGAACACCGATGGTCGTGCCGCTCATGGAAAAGGCCACTGCAGCGGAGAACGGCACATCATGAGTGCCATGCAGTGCCAGATCCTGGTGCTTGGAATTGCGGTGCTCCTGGACCTCTGCCTGGGAGAGCCGCCGACGGTTGTGCATCCCGTGGCGTGGATGGGGTCCGCCATATCTTTTGTTCGCCAGCGAGCATCCAAACAAGGACGGTTGTGGCCCTTCCTGACCGGCCTGCTGCTGATGGTCGTCGGCATCGGGGGGATAGTGGTGGGAGGCATACTACTACTTCGCGTGCTCGGAATGCTTCCGCAATCTGTCCAGATCCTTGTATCAGCCATGTTACTGAAGACGACATTTTCCATTCGCGGCCTGCTGAACGCCGGCCGCGAAGTGCAATCTGTCCTGGCGGCGGGGGATCTCCCCGAGGCACGCAAACGACTCAGTTGGCATCTTGTCAGCCGCGATACATCGTCGTTGAATGAATCCCAGGTGGCCGCAGCCACGATTGAGTCGCTCACCGAAAACACGAGCGATTCCATTGTTGCTCCGCTGTTAGCTTTTGCGATCGCTGGTCTACCGGGGGCCCTGGTCTATCGCTATATCAATACTTGCGACGCGATGCTCGGCTATCGCGATCCCGAACGGGAATGGTTGGGCAAGTTTCCCGCGCGGTTGGATGATCTGGTGAATCTGATTCCCGCCCGTATCACGGCGATCCTGCTGATCGCCGCAGGCTCATTGATGTTGCATGACCCCGCGCGGGCGATTTACGTCTGGTTTCGCGATCGCAAGCTGACGGCCAGTCCCAACGCCGGACATCCCATGAGCGCGGCCGCCGGAGTCTTGTGCGTCGAGCTGGAAAAGGTCGGCCATTATCGTCTCGGGGCCGGCTTCCGCCTGCCGGATTCGACCGATGTGTCACGCGTCCGACGACTGTTACTCCTGTCCACAGTACTGGCCTGTGTGAGTCTCATCGGGTTGATCATCGTCGTGAACGGAGCCCATTGAAAATGCTCTCTCCCCGACCGGAAGTCCTGGCACTCTCAGAAGTCATTCATGGTGCATTGAATCACACTGAACTGGCCGCACTCGGGATCGATCCCGCCTCGGTTATTGATTTCAGTGCCAGCGTGAATCCCTTCGGACCGTCGCCGCGAGTCATTGAAGCGATCGCCAATTCGCAGATCCATTGTTATCCCGACCGCGACGCCACGGAATTTCGCCAGGCCCTGGCGAGCCACCTGGGTGTCCCGAAGGATTGCCTGATCGCCGGCAACGGAAGTAGTGAACTATTATACTTAATCGGGCTGGCCTTCCTGCGTTCAGCCGATCAGGTCTTGGTTGTCGGACCGACGTATTCCGAATACTCACGCGTGGCTCAATTGATGGGGGCGACGGTGAGTTGTTGCCAGGCCAGCCCGCGGTCCGGTTTTCAATTTCCCACCCGCTCACTCGAGGAATCAATACGAGCCCTCCGCCCCAGAGCTGTGTTTGTGTGCCACCCGAATAACCCGACCGGGCAATTGACACCGACCGCAGCAATTTATCTGTGGGCCGACGAATTCCCGCAGACCTTGTTCATCATCGACGAGGCCTACATCGAGTTCTCGCCCGACGCCCAATCCTTTACGAAATCAATTCGCGACAACATCGTGGTCCTGCGTTCCATGACCAAGGCCCATGGACTGGCGGGACTTCGTCTGGGCTATGCTGTGTCGACACCCGCAGTGATCGACCTGCTGGCACGTGTCCGTCCGCCTTGGAGCGTCAGCACGATCGCGCAAAATGCGGGAATCGCAGCGCTGCAAGACTCGACCTATCTGCAGCGCGCCCTGGCGAGTCTCGCCGCTGAAAAAACATTGTTGGAGGAGAGACTCGCCGCACTCGGCGCAATGACGTTTCCGTCGGAAACTCACTTCTTTTTGATTCGCGTCGCAAATGCGACCGCGACTCGCCAGCAATTACTCAACTCCGGGATCCTCGTTCGGGACTGCACATCGTTCGGAATGCCCGGGTTCCTGCGAATCAGCCCACAGACTCCACCCCAAAACACATTGTTTTGCGAGGCCTGGAAGCAACTCCCAGTGGGTTGCTAGATGGTTGAACAAGCCGCGTCATCGTCCGATGTGTCTTCGCTGGCGCTTTCATAATCCCACTGCCATGACCCACGTCAGACTTTTTCCAATGTCGTAGGTTTCGATCCGAGTGAGCATTCCGGTCTCGGGGTCACACTCATAGAGCGCGAGCTTGCCTGTCCCCTCACCCGCTCCGAAGACAAATTGACCGCCGGGAGAGATGTCGAACGAACGGGGAGTCTTTTCCGTCGGTGACCGTCTGATGGCGGTCAATTTCCCCGCCTCGTCAATCGAGAACCCGGCCAGGCTGTCGTCCCCGCGGTTGGAGACCCAGACGAATTTTCCATTGGGGTGAACTTTGACTTCGGCTGTCGAGTTGCCTCCCTTGAAGCCGGCGGGCAGAGTCGACAGCGTCTGTAACGGTTTCAGTCCGGTTTGCGGATCAACCTGATACGCAGTCACGCTGCTGCCACTTTCATCCGAGGTGAACGCGAGATTCTTCGTCGGATGAAAAGCGAGATGTCGCGGACCGGCTTTCGCTGCTCCACCCGGAGCTCGCCCGATGTCCGTCAGCGTGCCCGTTTTGTCGTCGAATCGAAATTGGTAGACGGCATTGGGAGCGACGTGCGGTACGTACACGATTGTGTTCTCGCGACTGACGGCGATGCTATGAGCGGTCTGAGCGGTGTCGATTGTTTGTACGGCCGGACTCGCAATCGTGCCGTCGGCGTTCAGCTTATGGACGACCACTTTTCCGCCGGAATAAGACGCCGTTAGCAACCATTTCCCCGACCGATCGGTCGCAACAAATGCCGCATTGGAACCCTCGGCCAACGAGACCTCATTGAGCAGTTTCAAACTTCCGGTCTCCGGATCGATTTGAAAACTGCCAATCTTGTTGGTGCTGCGCAGAGACCCGTATAGATATTTCTTCTGTGGGTCGACACACAACGCCCCGGGTGCACCACCCACAGTGAGCGTCTGGACGGCGTTCAATTTCTTCGCCTGCGAATCGAGCTGGAAGACCTGAATCTGCTGTTCGGGGGATTTTGAAACATAGACAAAAGTGCGACCTTTTTCCTGCGCCTCAACTAACGTCCCCACCGACAATGCCGCGCACATGATCCATCCCACGCCAAGTATTTTCACTAAACCTGCCGAACGGAGAAAGTGTCTCATGGTCGGGACCCAATTCTAAGGATGTGCGGTAGAGATATTTGTGCTGTCGCCACGCTTGCCAGATCGAGGGAATTTAATATCCGTCCGACAATCATCGCCAAGTTCCCAGATGAATCGCCGGCCGTGTCCCCACTCGCATGGCATAGGGCAGGCGCGAGGGATGCGTGCGCCGTGCAGCTTGAATGGCTTCGCTTAATGTCTTCCCGAGAAAGTATTCACCAGAAACCGGTTCGATCGCGACGAACTCACCATCGTGCCCGGGCTCAAGCAGCGACCGCAGCCGATCGGCATAGATTTTTTCAGCCGCCTGAATCAGTTCGAATTGAACCGCACTGACCATACTGCAACTCCGGAAAGACGCTCTCGTATAACTGGCATTCAACTAGTTTAAGCAAAGTCACCTTCTCCGGGAAGTTCTTCCAGACAAACTTCTTGGCCAATTCTTGCGGCGAACAGGTGACCTTACCCCTTTCCTCCTTCCACTGTTGGGCGGAACCGCTGACAAATTGTGCCTCTAATTCGCTTCGCTCACACAAGTTTGAAAACCTGATGTGCCACCCCGCGAACTCGCGCCCATTCTTTGAAGTCTTTGACATCCAGTAATCCGCTCCACCTCGCGCGTTGTTACGCGTCGCTCCGCGACTGGTGTGAAAATCAGTTACTGGGGAAAGCACTTTCCGAACGCGACCAGCAGTTTGAGTGGGCCGGCGAGCCGAATCTTTCGCCGCAGCAGGGCCCAGACGATGTTCTTTTCCTTCCTCAGAAAGCCGATCCACGTTTGCGAGTCAGCGGTCACGCGCAGATCGGGCTGGCCGACATGCCCCTCCTTCACGCTGAGCTGTTGTTTCCGGATTACGACGGTGGCCTGCCGCTGCTCACGACCAGTGAAGGTGAAGTGGAAAGTGGCGTTCAGTCCCGCCGACTTGCCTGGCTGGAAGACGTTCGACATTCCCCTGAGAAAAACCTCGATGGTGTTCGGCCGCAGGCTGTGGCCCACATGCTTGATCTTTTTGTGGGGAAATCGTTTGGCGACATGTTCCTCGGCGTCGGAGTTTTTAGTGACGTAAATCGTCTCCTCCTTCTCTTGCAGCGGCCGCACGATTTCCTTGAGATGTGTCTTCCGATCGGCGAGGAACGGCCCAATGACGTCCTCCCCGGCCGGGCAGACCGCCAGGCAGTATGCGGCTTTGTAGTTCGCCCCGAAGGACAGACTCTGCCACATCGAGGCCGACTCGGCATCGCTGACGCGACCGCGGTAGTCGCGGGCGCTGCTGCTGTCGGCCACCTGCTCGACCCAATCGGTGAAGCCCCCCATGAACTCGCGGTAGTTATGGGTGTAGCAGGCCGAGAAGTTAAAATCTCCCTCCGGCGAGATGGCTCCCACAGGACATGCGGCCACGCACAGTTTGCATTCCAGACAAGGGTTGTAGCTGATCGGCTGGCTCGACTCGGAAACCTCGGCATCCAACAGGATGGTCCCCAACAGGATGAAATTGCCGAACTTCTCGTGGATCACGTTGCGGTGAATGCCCATCATGCCCAGCCCTGCAGCCACCGCGACCGGTTTGTGAGACACGATCCAGACCTTGCCGGGGAACCGGTCCATCTCCATCGGGAAGCCCATCGCCGGGTTCAGTGCTCGGAGCCCCCTGACTTCCAGAGTCTGAACCACGCTCCGGGCAATCTCATTGACCTCATCCCCGCTATGGTGGAACTCGGTGTTGGAGACCGAGCGAGCCGGTGTCCGAATGGCCTCGCGATTCATGCGAACCACGAAGCTGATCAGCGTCCTGGTGTGGGGGAACGCCTTCAAAATGTCGTCGCGCTGATCGTCCAAAGCGGGTCTGCCGATCTCGACAAATCCTACGTCATCAGCACCAGCATCGAGGACCAGTTGCTTCAGCCATCCGGCATCCAGCGACTCGCCCTGCGACGGAACGGAGGGTCCGGCTTTGAGGTGCATCCGCTGCACGGTCGGGTGATCTTCAAGCTTCATGGCTGCTCCTTGTTGTATATGCAACTATCTGGGTAAATAAAAATCACCGTGTCGCATTCGCCTGGCTGACTCGCTGCATGGCCTGGTTCAACTGCTCCACGAACCCGGCCCCCAGAACCTTCTTAACCTGCTGTTGTGCCTCGCTCCAAGCGGGAATCGCTTTTTCCAGAAGCTGGCGTCCCTGTGGTGTCAGTCGAAAAGGCTGCGAGCGGCCATCCTCGTCGGGCACAACTTCCAGCCAGCCACGAACCTTCATTCGTTCGACGTTGCGGCTGAGGGTGGAAACGTCGAGATGCAGGTGTTCGCAAACTTCAACGGGGCGAGCTATACCCATCTTGGCGGCGGCGACCAGGATGTTCATCTGGCTCACCTTCAGGTCAAGCGACCGCAGGGCGTCGTCGTAGATATTGGTGATGACGCGATTTAGCATGCGCAGCCGAACGGCAACGCACTCGCTGGCGACCTTGTCAATCATCGTTTGCATCTGCTCGGCTCCCACTTCATGCCTCCTCGGATTAGTCCGCGATCAGTTTGCGTGCCACAGTCTTCCCGATGTTGCCAACGCCGAGAATGCCGACTTTTATGATCGTTTCTCCCTACGGCTAATTGTATATGCAACTATCGGTTTGTCAAGAGGCAGCCCGTGATCTCACAAGAGGGAATCCGAATCCGGGCCAGGCCACGGGTTCTCTGAACGTGTATGAGCAAAGCGAATTCGAGGATGTTTGGTTGGTGACTCTCCCCCCGCACGCAGTTGGCTCTGGTGTTGAGTGTGATTGTGTCGGTTGGAATTCTGGGTATCATGCGGGCGTTGTTCGCGTGGAGTGCGTCACAGAGGCCGCTGCCTAGCGGATCAACTCCGAGTGACCCCGTACCCGTTCCTGACACGTACTCCGAAGGATTGAGCCATGCGCAAATCGGCAGTTCTGTTCTTGTTGATGTTGGCTGTGATGGCGGTGGCGTTGCACTCCCCAAATGAATCGACCCTGGGGCAGGTTAAGCAATCAGTTCCGATTCCAAAGTGGGAATACATGGTCGTCTCGGGGGACGCGTTTCCTACCCGAACGGCGGTGCTTTCGATGCAGAACCGATTCAATGAACTGGGGAAAGAGGGGTGGGAAATCTCCCTGGCGATACGCGAAGGATTCGTCTTCAAGCGGACTGTGAAATAATCGCCGTTCACTAGGACGGAGCATTCAGATCCCCGCGTGCAAAGCGATAGAGATATTTGTGCTGAAGCCACGCTCACCAGAGCCTGGAGATCCACCAACGAAAGCTCAACGGCTACCCATCATTCCGATAGTGAAGTCTGTCACTTCTTTCCCGCTACGAACTTTTCGGCCTGCGGATCCCAGGCAATCTTTTGTTCACGTTCCTGATCCAGGAGTGACCTCCAGTACCGATCAAACTTCGTCTGGCGTTGCTGTTCGTCGTCCTGATCGTTGTATTCTGGCCAGGACTTCGGAACCTCAGGCGACATGCGATACGCGTGGGTCCGAATGGATGTGGTGGCTTGACGACGGGTTTCCGCATCAAGTCTCCTGAACTTGGGAGACGTTAAGAGCGCTTCGGCCGCAGCCAAGGGGGACTGTGACGGAATCAGCGGCGTCGTACGCATGATACTGTTCCGGCGCACCCACTCGATGTGTGATGCTGGATGTTCCTCCTGCCCACCAAAAAAGGTGCCATGTCCCACCATAAAAGGAATATCGTTGATCAACTCGAGCGGTTCGAGGGGCCAGAGAGATTGATCGCGAGAATCATTGTCCAGCAAGAAGACCGCAATGGCCGGTGAGGGATTTCGTCGAGCGGGATCTGCAGGTTCAAATAGCAGCCGAACAATCCAGAATACGATTTTCGGTTCGTCGTAAGCAGATCTCCGTCTGTCGAAAGGAGGTCTTATTGATGTCCATGCCAGGTATTCTTCCAGCCTGGCCAGAGCCTGTTCCTTACCCAGCCGTTGCAACGCGTTCACGGCTCGGATGACATCCAAACCCGTGGCGGACGACGAATGCGGGCCGTGACCCCATGGCCAGCCACTGGCGCGATAGATCAAGTCCGCTTCCGGCGAGAGCTTCGGCCGTGGTTCAACCTCTCGCCTGCGTTTTTCTTGAGCTTGCTGCGTGCCTGGTCGCGTCAACAGGATCAAGCCGAGGCAAGTCGAAATCAGGATCAGTCTCATGAGATTATCTTCTCCGTGCGTCCGGCCCGACTAAGTAGACCGGCAGAAATATTTATGCTGTAGCCACGCTCGCCAGAGCGTGGGAATCCATGGTAAATCGCCCACGTTCTGGCGAACGTGGCTACATAGTTATTTCTGGGCTCCTACTTAGTGGGGCCGGCTATCAATTGGCGATTCCGGGAGAGATTCTACTAAGTCCCTTCAACGTTTTTTCTTTAACGCTTCATTCGCGACAGAGCGGACTTCCCAATCCGTCGATTGAGCCACCTCCCGCAATACGGCGATGGCCTCGGGGGTCCCGACCGCTACGAGCGTTTCGATGGCCTGTCTGGAATAACCCAGACGGGGCTGGCGTGCCCATTTCACGACAAACGACAGAAACGGTGCACCGTCGGCTTTCAATTCAGAAATGGTGTGAAAGCCATAAGCGAGATCAACGAAGCGTCCGGACTTCTGAGGTTCAAACAGACCCTTTAACTCGTGCTCCAAAGGCCCGCGATTTTGCGTGATCCGATAGATGGCGGCTGCGGCCCGCAGACGGATGCCGACGTCGGCATTCTGGAGATGTTTCTCGATCTCCGGGATGACCGGTTTGCCTTTATCTCCCATTTCCGCCAGCCGGTCCATTGCCGCTTGGGTGAATTTGATATCGCGTTCGGAGATCTGGTGCAGATAGAACGGAATGAGCAACTCGTGGTAAGCCTTGAATGGTCCCATTTGCTCCAGTCCGACGGGCACGTTGACTTGCCGGTCCTCGAACGCCTTGACGATCAAAGTCGCAGTTCGCCGAGGTTTTCGCGAGACACGGATCAGGGCTCGCAGGCATTCATCGGCTTCACCACGATGCCCCGTCAGCAGTCCTTCTTCCAGCGATGCGATCGTTTCGGCAGAATGCAAATCGAGGGGAATGGTAAAGGCCGCGATTTCCTCCAGGGAGAGGCCCACATTCCAGAGGGCGGGTTCGGCGATATCGGCGGCCATCGGTCCCAGTCCGGCCAGGGTTTCAGCGACCTGCGATTTATCTCGACCTTCAGACTTCCGCAGCATGTCCAGCAGTCGCTGCTTGAGCGACACGGCGCGCGGACCCATCTGCACGATCCCGTGCAAAGCAGTTTGTTGAATGTTCGGATTCTTACTGGACAACATTTTCTCAATTGCTGGCAGGGCATCGACGTCGAACTCGGTCCAGGGCGAGTCCTGATTGATGATGAGCGGCTTGTTCGTGCGCTCGACGATGGTCTCGATGAGTTGCAGGCAGCGTGGTGCATCGTGCGTGATGCGCCAGAGCGTGATCGAGGATAATTCCGCGAGCACGGCAATCCGCCCCGAGTTGTCATCCGCTAACGGATTGTCCGTGTTTGATTTGGCGACCTTCTTCAACCGGACGTATTCATCGAGCGCCCCGTTCGCCGTTGCGATGACATTTGGTGCCGCCGTGGCACCTGCCGCTCCCAGCAAGGCCAAACGCTCCACCGCCAGAATCCGGGCTTCAAACTGTGGATGCTGCAGGCATTCGACCAACAGCGGGAGGTCAGCCGGATGGGGTGGGCCGATGTGCCTCAATGCTGCCTCGGCGGCCTCACCCAGCAGAAACCGCTCGTCATCCGCGGGGCCGATGGGATAAGCTTTGATGATCGCCGGGATCGCTCGGCGAGCTTCGATTCCGTAGTTGGCCAGCGCTGCGGCGGCGGGAGCACCGACTCCCGGACGAGACACCGCCTGCATCAATCCGGCAATGGCGGCTTCCGGATCGGCGTGATTCGTTTGCAGCGCCCGGACCGCCGCGACTCCGACGGCAGGTTCCGCATCCGTCAGCAGCGACACGATGCTTGGTATGGCGGTTTTTCCCATGTGCGACAAAACGCGAGCCACCGCTGCCCGGACTCGCGGTTCGGAATCTTTGGCCAGAGTCTCGGTTTCGGTCACGTCCAGTCGCCGCAATCGACCGAGAACCTCAGTGGCCCCGGCGCGGACGAGTCTTGACTTGTCTCGTAATAATCCGCGTGCTGCCCCGACCGCCGGATCACCCATCGCAGTCAGAGCATCGATGGCCCCCGCTCGAATCCAGTGTCGGCGGTCGTCTAGTTTCTGGCACAACACGGGGACTGCAGGAACCGCCCGTGAGCCGAGTTTCGCCAACGCACGCAACGCGACTTCCGGCTGGCCGTACTTGTCGGCCTCGATCAGCGCGACGAGCAATCGCACGAGCTCGGTAATATCACCCTGGAGCTCAGTATCCTTCGCCGCTTCAATGGCGATCGCGACTCGGTCCAAGTCCCGGCTGCGCACCGCCTCGAGCAAACTGGGGCCCTGCACTTCTTGACCGTGGCCATTCGTCAAACAGATCGATAGACAGATTAAAAAGATGACACATGTCATTCGGGAATGCGGCAAAACAATCATGATGGAATGGCACCGCAGTGAATGTCGTGTGGCCGAGTCAGTATGCGAAGGTCAGGCGTGCATCAAGGTTGTACACCCCTTTGACTCCTCATGATAGCTTGTGAAGACGATCGTATGAATCGGAATCGACGCCTTGCTGATTCGCATTCAGGAATTCCCAAGTTGAGGGGGCAACAGGCCCACGGATCACGTCGACTGGATGCTCCGCGTCGGCGTGTCGGAGCGAATAGCTCGGCACCCGCTGGACTTGGACGTTCTTACCAAACACAATAGCCGCGATGCTCTGGATGTAAGAAAACACCATCGAGAACGACCACCAGGCTGTCGACGTGAGCTGCGACAGTGACGCAGAATGGCCACGTGAGACGTTGTTTTGCCAAGGAAAGGGCCGGTCTATGAGTTTAGGAATCGAACTCTCCCGTCGCGATTTGCTGCGACATGCCGCGTTCGCCGGCGGGTCCGTCCTGGTTTTTGGCTCCGTACCCTCGGTGCGTGCCGCGTCCACTTTGCCCGCAGTCAAACCTGAGGACATTCAGCTCGATCCGCGGCGTCTGCAGGTGGCCTACGATCTGCTGGAGAAATGGACGACCGGTCCGAATGCTCCGGTTCCCGGTGGGGCGATTCTGGTCGGCCGCTTCGGGAAAACGGTGACGCCGCGGTTCTTCGGACGCCAGGGACCCGAACCTGATGCCGAGCGAATTCGTGACGACGCCATGTTTTACATGGCGTCGGTTACCAAGCCGGTGATCTTTATGGCGGGCATGCTGCTCGTGGAACGCGGACAACTCAATCTGAGCGATCGGGTCACACGCTATATTCCCGAGTTCACCGGCAAGGATAAGGACAAGGCACAGGTCCTCCACCTCTTTACGCACACGTCGGGGCTCCCGGACGAATTGCCACGCAACGGGGAGTTGCGGAGTCAACAGGCACCGTTGGCAAAATTCATTGAAGAAGTCATCAAGACCGATTTGCAGTTCGCACCGGGCACCCAGTTCAGCTATTCCAGTTCGGCAACGATCCTCGTCGCCGAGATCGTGCAGCGGCTTTCCGGTAAATCGATCCGCGATTTCGTGCGGGATGAAATCATCACGCCCCTGGGGCTGAAGTCGACGGGGTTGGGATCACAAGGATTTGCTCGCGAACGGCTCGTACGCACGACCGTGCCAGACTACCAGGTCGGCAGCCCGGGAAATTGGAATACCACGTATTGGCAGGAGTTCGGTTCGCCAGCGGGCGGACTGTTCAGCACGCCCGCGGATTATGCGGTGATCTGTTCCCTGATGCTCGGCGGCGGCAAGTGGGGCGATGTCCGGCTCTTGTCGCCTGCGACCGTTCGCATGATGACCACGAACCGGTTGAACGATCTGCCCGACCTGCCAGAGCCAGTGCGCCGCACGCAGCCGTGGGGGCTTGGCTGGCGACAGAACCACCTGGGCACAGCCGACAGTTGGAGCGACCTACTGAGCCGGCGGGTCTTCGGTCACACCGGGTCGGCAGGCAACGTCGTCTGGATGGACCCGGAAACTCAGGGGTTTTGTATTGTGTTGACGAATTACCTGCGCGCAAGAGCTCCCTGGCGTCTGGTGCATTTGTCAAATGCCGTCGCCGCGGCGTTTGTGTAGGTTGGATCTCAAAGGAACATTTCAGCATGAGTCGCTCTATCATCATTGCCGTTTTGAGTTTGGTGTCGGCGCTGCCGTTGGCGGTCGCGGAAGATGTCCGCTTGCCGCGGAGTTCGCCCGAGTCCCAGGGTGTATCTTCGAAGGCGATTCGCGAGTTCATCGATACGGCGAATCAGAAAATCGATACGTTGCACAGCTTCATCCTGGTGCGCCATGGGCACGTTGTCGCCGAGGGATGGTGGAAGCCCGAAACGGCCGATAAGCCGCATGTGCTGCATTCGCTCAGTAAGAGTTTTTGCTCCACCGCAGTGGGACTCGCCGTCGCTGAAGGAAAGCTGAGTATCGATGATCCGGTACTGAAGTTCTTTCCGGAAGATGTACCCGAGAAGCCATCGGACAAGCTGAAGCAGATGCGCGTTCGAGATCTGCTGACGATGTCGACGGGACATGAGACCGAGCCGAAGTTCACCCCAGAGGATTCCTGGGTGAAAACGTTTCTCGCGCATCCGGTGCCGCATAAACCGGGGGCCCATTTCCAATACAATTCGCCCGCGACCTACATGCAGTCGGCCATCGTGCAGAAGGTCACGGGCCAGACCGTGCTGGAGTTTTTGAAACCGCGCCTGTTTGAACCGCTGGGCATCGAGAACCCGACCTGGATGAACAGCCCGCAGGGAGTTTCGACTGGCGGCTGGGGCTTGATGCTGCGCAGCGAAGACATTGCCAAGTTCGGGCAGTTATATTTGCAAAAGGGAAAGTGGAATGGCAAGCAGCTCGTGCCCGCCGCTTGGATCGAGCAGGCGACCGCGAAACAAGTCTCGAACGGCAGCGACCCCGCTCGCGATTGGGATCAGGGCTATGGGTTTCAGTTTTGGCGTTGCCGACATGGAGCTTACCGCGGCGACGGAGCGTTCGGACAGTTTTGTATTGTGCTGCCGGAACAAGACGCGGTCATCGCCATCACCGCTGATACCAGAGACATGCAGGCCGAACTGAATGTGGTCTGGGACAAGCTACTGCCGGCGTTCCAGGCGGCCGCGCTGCCGGCTAACGTTGATGAAGAAAACCTGCTCAAAGCGGCGCTCGCCAAGCTTGTTGTTCCGGAAAAGCACACCCCAAATACACTCAAGTTACCGGGGACGAAATAATCCCCGTGGGATAGGCATCCTGCCTGTCGATCGCGAAGCGACAAAGCAGTGAACCAAGAGACTATGTCAATCATAGCGGCGATCGTAGGATGAATGGACTTCGGGTTTGTCGCATCAGGCGACAAAAGACAGGCAGGATGCCTATCCCACGACGAAGAATCCTAATCATTTTAACATCTCAGGAAATATCATGAAATCTGGTCTAGTGGGCCTAATCTTTTTGTTGTCGTCAGTCTCTGCGTTTGCCGAGCTGCCGAAGGATATTCCGACCGCGATTCCGTTATGGAGCCAGGGGGCTCCGGGTTCTGAGGCTCGCGCGAAGGAGATGGAAGACTTTGTCGGAGACAATTGCGGCAATGTGCATAACCCGACGCTCACGCCGTATGTGCCCGAGCGTGCCAAGGCCACGGGCACCGCTGTCATCATTTGTCCGGGCGGAGGACATTCCAAGCTGTGTCTGGGGCATGAGGGCTATGCGCTGGCCGAATGGTTTCGAGATCGGGGCATTGCGGCATTCGTGTTGAAGTACCGGCTCGCTCGTGAGAAGGGGAGCACTTACACGATCCAGGAGCATGCGATGGCGGACACTCGAAGGGCATTGCGATTGGTTCGCAGCCGCGCTGCCGAGTGGCACATCAAGAGCGATCGAGTGGGCATTCTCGGGTTCTCGGCGGGGGGCGAACTCGCTGCGTATGCGGCCATGAAGAACGATCCCGGCCAGAAGAATGCGGCGGATGTCATCGAGCAACAGAGCTGCCGGCCCGATTTCCAGGCACTCATCTATCCGGGGAGTTCAGGCAGCTTCACTGCCGAGGCTGGGATGCCTCCGGTGTTTATTACGGCTGGATACGGTGACCGGCCCGATATCTCCGAAGGGATGGCGACACTCTACCTCAAGTACAAAGCGGTCAAGGTCCCCGCGGAACTGCTGCTGTTCGCCAATGCGGGCCACGGGTTCGGATATCGCCACAATGTCAAGCCCAGCGCCGCCGCTCGCTGGCCGGAGCGATTCACAGAATGGCTGACCGACAGCGGCCTGCTGGACGTGCAGGAAACAAAGTAGCGCTTCGTCAAAGCTAGGAATTGGGGTGCCACTGGCGCTGCCAGTGCTTTGCCGGACAGCCGAACGACTATCGGCACTGGCAGAGCCAGTGGCACCCTACGCCGTTAACCCTTTTCCCGTTGAATGAAAGAAGTCTTGATGCGATTGAGGTTTGTGGTCATATCTTCCGTTACCACACGAGTCGATAGGACCCCTCTCTC
>JAQGHS010000811.1 GCA_028291605.1 Planctomycetaceae bacterium
AACACGCTGCAGACCAGCGGAAGGTGGACCGAGCGGATCGATCGCCCCCTTTTCTGGCAGCGTTCCGTAGTAGGCCGGTCCCCACCAATCCTGGGCCCACTCCCAGACATTGCCATGGAGATCGTGGAGCCCGAACGGATTGGCTTTCAACTCACCCACGGCTTGGGTGCGGGCGCCGGCATTCAGGTCAAACCAATCAGCCTGAGGCAAATCCTCGTACTTGTCGCCAAACCAATATCGGGATTCGGCCCCTGCGCGGCAGGCAAACTCCCATTGGGCCTCGGTCGGCAGGCGGTAGCCGCTGCCTGGCAGTGGTGTTACTGTTTCGCCGTCCCGCACGTAGCATGGCGAAAGCTTCTCGAACTGGCTGAGTCTCGCACAGAATTCAGCCGCGTCGTTCCAACTGGCCATTTCCACCGGATGCTTCGTGACATCCATTCCCGCCACGTGGTCCTTCCCAGTTCCCAGCGGGGCGAACCACGAGAGATTTCTGTCTCTCCCCATGACCTTTTCATACTCGGCTTGCGAGACTTCATAGACGCCCAGGAAGAAAGGTTGCGTCAGGATAACCTTGTGCTGGGGACCTTCACTCTGCACATATTCCTGCCACTCTTTGCTTTGGCCCACGAACCGGAGGGCCTCGGTAACGTCCGCCGGGTTGCTCCCCATTGTGAACTCGCCTGGCGGAATGAGGACGAGCTTGATACCGACCGGTCCGGCGTACTCGGCCGGAACACCGAGCTGCTTGGCCCAAGCCTGTTGATGCACGCGCGCCTGCTGGGCATCAAACGGCGCAATCGCCGGGCGGGGGGCGTCCGCTGGCCAGCCGTGCCAACCGGTCGCCGCAATGCCCGGCGGAGATTTGGCCTGACGATCGGCATTCGTTCCGATGTCTTTGACCAACCCGTCGATGTCAGCGCCGTAATCCGTCCCGTCGGGGCGGGGCTGGTAGCCGGTGGATTTGTCTCGCAGGATGCGCCACTGGGCGGGGTCGAACTCCCACGGCGGCAACTCGATCGAATCCGTTTCGGTCTGGAGTTGTTCCAGTTGAAATGGTTCTTTCCCGTAAAAGAATGCGTGCGCTTTCACGAACACGTTTCCGTTTCCTGTCCAATCGATCAGACGCGGATGGCCAAACGTCAAATCGATGGGCGCAACAAAGATCGAGCGCTGTGACTGAACCGCGATCGGAGACAGCGATACAAGGGACGATGTCCAGACATTGATCGCCGGCTCTGGTAACCAAAAGACGCAACGTTCGATTTCCAACTTGCCGGGCGGTTCGGCCCGGCTTTCGATGTTCGGGCGACACTCGCCAAATACCGAATTACGCAGTCGCGCCGTGGCACCAGATTGCAGGCCGATGCGCACGAGACCGAAGTTGCAATTCACGATCTCCGGGATCGTTTTCCCGTCTCCGATCATCCAGGCGTCGACAATACAATTCGCTGTGTCCGACAGTCCTGTGCAATTCATCATTCGTAGTAGAGAGCCCCGGGACGGATACAGGGGCGTCTTATCATCCCCGAAATCCTTCACGAGCCAACCGCCGCTCGCGTGTAATACATGCCGGATCGTCAGTCCTTCCAAGATCAGACGATCCGTTCCGATGCTTTCCAAGTCGGGGTCGATCGACGGCGTGTAGCCGGCGCCGGCGCGGATCGTGAGCAAACGGGAATCGCCGGTCCAACGGCAGTCTTTGAGCAATCCATCCGTCCGGAGTTCGATGACGTCTTTGTCTTGAGCGGCGTCCACTGCGGCCTTAAGTGTCAGGTAGCCGCCGACTTCTTTCCCGGCACGCAGCAAAACGATCGGACCATCTTCACGACGTTCGGGCCGCAGTTCCGATTCCGGGACGGCACGCCCCTCGGCAGCCAGCGCGCGCACATACGCGGCCCCTGGGCCAACCAGATTCCAATCCGGCCCAACTTCAGGCAGCTTATGCTGGGCAATCATCTTTTCCGTCGCCGCTCGCACCGCAAGAAATCGCCCGGGATTGGTTAAACGCTGAATCCGGCCCCATTCGAACGCGAGAAAATCGACTTCACGAGAATCCCGCTCGGGTTCCTTCCAGAGCTTGTTCCAGGCCGACAGCCCCTTCACTTTAAGGACACCCCCCTCCCAGATCTGATACCAGGATCCCGAGAAACAGTTGCCTGCTCCAATCCAAGTCACGCGGGTCCGCGACTGAGGGGCAATCAACTCGGTGGCTTGCGACTGACAATGAAACACATTCCCGGTCGCTTCCACCGTGAGTTTCGCCTCTTCCTTCACATGAGCGAGGTATGGATTTCCTCCTGCAACGGCGTAAACGGTGCAGTTGCGAAAACGCAGCGTATGGCTGCCGCTGCCACCGTAACGAATCATGATGTGACTGAGGCGAATCAGGCAGTTGTCGAACTCATAGTCTGACGAAGTCCCCTCGGTCGGCACATCGACGCCGTATATGGAGATGTAAACACTGTCACTAACGCGTATCTTGTAGACAGATCCTGGCAAGTCTCCCCACAGGCGGCAGCGATGAAAACGCCAAGTCGCCGTTCGACTGGGTGAGGGAATTCGGAATGCGCGGAAGTCGAGATCACAGCCTTCGACGGAGAAATCCCCTTCGATACGGATGATTTCCCCTTGCCCCACAAACGAGAGCCGGGGACGGTATCCCACCCCCGCGCGGATCGCCAGCGGCTTGGTGATCCGCTCGACCCAGCGTATGCGTAAGAGATCGTTCGAACGAATCTCGACAATCTCGCCGGGCTGCCTCTCATCCATGGCTCCCGCCAGGGTCTTGAACGTTCTCCGTTCCTGCCCATCGTGGATGATCGCAAACGGCTTTCCCGAATCGACGGGTCTTGCTGGCTTGGTCAGTTGGATCTCCGGTTGGATCGTCGGTTGGACAGCGGGCCGCGCGGGACTTACAGCGACGGTGACAGCTGGTTTCGGCGTTTCGACTTCCCTTTTCGGCCCCAGCGTCGCCCAGGCACCTCCTAGCAATCCGATCACCGATAAGCACGCCAGCACGATTCGCGACTTGCTCCACCGACTCACCTGATGCGGTAGAGACTTCATTGTGCCCTGGTCCTGCGACAGCACTGCGGTGCTCTCGCCGATCACAACTCGCCCCTGTTGCGACAGAGCTTCCGTCAGACCGTTTTCCGCGACACGCGGCGATTCGGTGGACAGCCCTGCGAATCCCTCGCTCTTCACGGATCTCTGATCAACCTGACTCCGGTCAAGAAAACTCGCGATCGCCTCCGCAAATTCCGCGGCCGTTGCGAACCGATCCTCGGGGCGGCGTGAGATGGCTTTACAACAGATCGCTTCCAGCTCCGGATCAATATCGCTGCGAATTTTGCTCGGTCGAACTGGATCGTCATGCATGAGCTCGTACAGCACGCGCGACATGTTGCCGGTGCGAATGGGACGGCCCGTGAGCAGTTCGTAGAAGATGGCTCCCAGGCTGTAAATGTCAGACGGAGCACCGACGCGTTCGTATTCTCGGTCGGCCTGCTCCGGAGCCATGTAGGCCGGCGTCCCGATAATCGCACCCGGCTGAGTCACGCGCGCGTCGGCCTCGTGGGCCAGCCAGGCGAGTCCGAAGTCCATCAGGATCGGTTCGCCGCTGTGGTCGAGCATCACGTTAGCCGGCTTCAGATCGCGATGCACAACCCCCGCGCGGTGTGCGGCATCCAGTGCCAGCGCCAACTTGCGAATCAATTCGGCGATCTGCCGCGCCGTAAAGGACTGCCCCTCTTTGATGGCTTGTGAAAGAGGCGTGCCGTCAATGAACGCCATCGTCAAATAATGCTGACCGTCTTGCTCATCGACATCGAAAATCGGGCACAGATTGCGATGCAGCACCGAGGCCATGATCCGCGCTTCTCGACGAAAGCGGTCGCCCAATCGAAACCGGCCATCGACATCAAACCGGGGAATTTTTAAAGCCACTCGTCGTCCCAGCCGCAGGTCTTTAACGAGATAGACAACCCCCATGCCCCCCGTTCCCAGCACATGCTCCACTTGATACCTGCCGAACAACGTCCCCACTGCCGACTCCTGTTCGGCCAATCCGTTCCGTTTGCGGCCTGCATCTCCCGGCTTCGGTCCCGATTCCGCCGAAACCACAGGATTCACAAGGGCAGTCTGTTCGGTCTCGTTGGAATCACAGGGCAGGGCAGGAAGAATGCCTGGACCCCGCGCCGACTCATTTCCGTCAACGAGTAATTCGGGAACGATATTGGAACAAAGTTCCGCCGCCGGTCGCTCTAGAAAGTTCCCAGCGTCGGGCGGACAGCTCAGGAGTTGCTCCATCCGTGCACGCAGCACCAGATCGCTACCGCACGCCGCATCCAGATGAGCCCGACGCAGCGCCGGGTCCTTGAATTCTAGAGCGGAAATGAAGAGGTCTCGTTCGTGCATGGTCCGTCGCAAGGAGTTCGCGTAAAAGGATTCCGTTCGACGCCATAAACCAGCGTTTCGCCGAGCGTTTCAGCCCATTGGCAGTCGTGAGACATCGGAGGCGTGGTGAATTGTCGTAATTCCTGCGATTTCAGCCACGAGGCTCAGTTGCCCTCGCACGGTCTCACTCGACTCTACAGATCCAGGCAAAATATGCCAGTAGACCCGGACAAATAGTGAGCTTTTTTGACAGTAGAGACCCGATGTCTACGCATCGGCAGACAGCTCGATCACTAAAAACGACCGCGCGTACGCCCACAAACGAGCCGCCGACCGTTCGGACATTTCCAGCATCACGGCCACTTCGGACAACGGCAGACCAGTAAAAAAACGCAGTTTCACCAGTTCTGCCGCTTGCGCATCCTCGACCGCCAGACGCGTCAAGGCCTCGTCAATTTCCAGCAGATTGGGAGCGGAACCCGCTTCGGGCAGATCGTCCAGCGACGCCTGCAAACGCCCCAGGTTTCCGCCCCGCTTGAGAGCCTGCTTGCGACGAGCATTGTCAACCAGAATCCTCCGCATCGCTTCCGCCGCCGCCGCGAAGAAGTACTTGCGGCTGTGCCACTCCTGAGCGACCGGTGAATCGACCAACCTGAGGTAAGCCTCATGGACCAAATCGGTGGCCTGCAATGTCTGCCCTGCCGACTCCTGAGCCAACTTCGCGCGAGCCAACTGTCGCAACTCGTCATAAACCATGGGCAGCAACTCATCAGCAGCACGGGCGTCGCCCTGCCGAATCGCGCTGAGGAGTAAGGAAATGTCGGATGGCATCACAATTACTTTATCAAATCATGTACCGTGCGACAACATGCCTCCCAGTGATCAGTGTGGCAGACTGCCATTCTCAGACGTACGGCAGTTTGATGCGTTCATGGCCGCGTTTGAGCAGGCCTGAACCTGAAAGTCGACCGAACTCAGCGACTGGATTCCAGGCGATGGTCTTTGGCAGATTCAAAGCCCTAATGTATGACCTCGCATTGCGGCAATGCTCGCCGAAGCTTTTCTACTCCAGCATCCGTGACGCTCGTGCCGAGGCAGAACACCTGTTTGAGTTCCTTCAGTTCCCGGAGATGGTCCAGGGCTGCATCAGTGATGCGGGTTCCCGAAAGTCCTACCATTTCGAGATTCTCCATCCCTTTCAGCTGAGCGATGCCAGAATCATCGACCTTCGTATCCGTGAGAAAGAGTTTCGTCAGAGACGAAAGATCCTTCACGTTCGCCAGGCCCGCCGCTGTGATTTTGGTCCGGGTCAGATCAAGTTCTTGAAGATCTTGAAGTCCTCGCAGATGCACCAGGTCGGCGTCAGTAACCGGCCGCTCGCCGAGATGAACACTGACGACTTGATTGGGCTCGTCCAGCGTGAGTCTGGCACCCAGCTGCTTGAGTTTGTCAATTTGCGAGAAGAGTGCCGCCTGGGCTCTTTGTCTCGTCTTCTTCACGAAGAAGTCCAACCAGCCGAGCAGCAAGGCATCCTTGATCTCTGTGGAGCGACGAAGTTCTTCAGGCGGCTGGCCCCAATAGAAGCCGATCCAACCGCAGGCATGTTTCTCCGAACTTTGGATGAATTGAGCGAACTCGTCCAGGGAACACTTCAGCGGAAATGTCTCTTCGATGATCACCGGCTTGCCCACGGAAAACCCCGCCAATGTCTGGATGGCTGCGTCCAGCTTGCCTGTTTCCGGATAAAGATGAACACACAGGAAATCGAGATCACCGGCAATCTTCTCCGGGACAAACCCCGATGTCAGCCCGGGACGGTCCAGGCTCCAATCCACCAGGCCGACCGTCAACAGGTGCCGCTTGTCTTTCTCTCTGATGGCCTGGGCCAGATGCTTCACCCACGCTCGAGCCACTTCAGGCCGGGGTCGATCCTGCTGATCGAGCGTGATGAATTGCACGAAGTGCTTGCCGGCGAATGCCGGTCCCAACCACTCCCCGTCCATACGTTTCCCACCCGGTACGACCGGCTCGTTCATCAAGTCGTAGCAGAAAACGGCGGAACTTTTAGCACAAGTCGCCGCCACGGCCTGCCAGAATCTCGCCTGCACGTCCCAGCGGTCCTTCTCTCCCAGCGTGTCGTACCAGGCAGGCACATCTTGCTTGTGATAGCAGCCCAAGCCGGTCAGATCGAGGTAGAGGCCGTGATTCTCGGCCAGGGTGAGAAGCACGGCCAGCCGGTCCAAGGCTTGCTTGTTCGGCTTGTCGGGACCGTCCATAAACTTGCCGAGTTGCAGGTGAATGCGGACGACATTGGCACCCAGTTTTTTGATTTGCGAGAAGTGGGTTTCCACGGCGGGCCATTCGGATTCCCAATAGTCTTCGATCAGCCGACCCGCATCATCGTGATCGTAATTGAATCCCCACGGGATGAAGGATTTTCCATTCGATTCCAGCACGAATCCGGTCTTATCCGGCGACACGACCACCCAGGGCATTTCGCCTGCGCAAATCGGTTGATCTGCGACTGCGAACAAGGTGCACAAAACGGCCGCCAGGCAAGATGACTTCGCTCTCATGGTGTGGTCTCTGTTTGATGTGCACGACGGAAACATCGCCCCTACAACTACATATGAGATTGCCCGCCGGGAGTTGGTCACATCTGATTGTCCCCGAATCGTGCAACGAAATTTAGAACGGCTAACAAAACATTCCGTTGATCAAAAGAGTGTGAACCACGAATCACACCAATGACACGAATCGAAATCCTGAACGCTGCATGCAAAAGGATAGCAGTCCGTCTTCAAAATTCGTGTCATTCGTATTATTCGTGGTTCAAACAACACCCTCGCTCGCTCGATAAACGACAAGACATGAGATTCAGGTTTTGATAGTCGCTCTTGGTATCAGCGTGCGGCTCGTTCGTTGGCGTCTTCGATGCAGTAGAGATGGTTGCGAGTGCGGAGGTACAACCGGCCGTCGACGATGGCTGGGGTTCCGACGCTGCTTTCGCCCATGTCGTTAATCGCCAGGGGCTCCTGAAATTCCGCGCCGCTCGCCGCCATCACGACGACCTTGCCATTCTCCGCGGCGACGTAGACTTTCCCGTCACCATAGACAGGAGCCGCGAGATACGTGCTGGCATTATCAATCCGCTTGCGAACCCACAACGGCTTGCCCTCGGCGATTTCGTAGGCACTGACCAGGCCGTTGGACTTGACGAGAATCATCCGGCCATCGGCCACCAGGGGCGAGACGAGGTGATCGGCCGCCTTGGTCTTGTGTTTCCACAGGGTATGCGTCTTCGAGACGTCTCCCTTTCCGCCGCCGCGCACCGCCTGGATCACGGCGTCGAATTGCAGGTCGGCGTCAAACTTCTTCCAGTCTTTTTCATTTCCCGCCCGAGCCTGCACTTCGCTGGCCAGCAGGCCCCCCTTGTTAGACGGATCGAGAAACGCGGCATCGATTTCGTCTCCTTCGAGCACGCCGTCTTTGTTCTTATCGCCCCGTTCGAACTTCTTCCAGAACGCGTCCGGGATTCCATCCGCCTTGTCCGTGCGACTCGCAATAATTTCTTCTTTGGTAATCTTGCCATCGCCGTCGGCATCGGCAGTTGCACGCCATTGGTACGCAATACCCAGGCTTTCCACCGACAGATAGACAATCCCATTCTGGGTCAGCGGCGTCGTCTTGATATTGCGGCAGAAGACCTCGGCAGCCCACTTGCGTTTTCCCGTCTCCAGGTCATAACCGAGAAGTTTTCCAGTTCCTGCAACGACCAGTTCCGGACCCTCCGGAGTCTCGCAAACAATCGGATGCGAATAGCTGACAGCAAAGTCGGTCCGCGGATCAGTCCAGAGAATCTTCCCGGTCTTTTTATCCAGGCAATACAGGGCCGGCGTCAGGTCGTCATCCTGGCAAAAGAAGAGCTTGTCCTGGTAGAGGACGGGGGACATTCCCGGCCCCCAGTCAAACACAAAGAACGGCTCGGGGATCTTCTGCTGCCAGACCTGTTCGCCGGTCTGGGCATCGAGCGCCACCAATCCGATTCGGGTGAAGTAGACGTAGACCCGTTCCGCGTCGGCGGCCGGGGTCGCGGAGGCATAGCTATTGGTTTTATGAATCGTCGGGAGCTTCTTTTCCCCGGCCGCGTAAGTCTTCTGCCACAGTTTTTTGCCCGATTTGGCATCGAAGCAGAAGACGTTGAACTGCGTCGGTTTTTCGTCGCCAGCTTTCTCGGGGAGCATCGAGGTAACGTACACCCGCCCGGCAACCACACAGGGCGAACAAATGCCGTCCCCGATCTCCGCCGACCATTTCACGTTTTCGGTCGCCGAGAATTTGACTGGCAGTTTCATCTTGGATGTCGAAACGCCGCTGCAGTTGGGACCGCGCCACTGGGGCCAATCCTCTGCTCGAATCGGATCCGCTACCGCCAGAATCCCGATGCAGGCCAGTGACAGAGACAGCCAAGAGAAACAGGTCGGAAGCACGATGCCAGAGTGGTATGTTTCGCTTTTCATCACGCAAATCCCCGTAAGAATGGAGTCGAGGGGCTGAAACGATCTGTGGCCGGAGCGTTGGCGGCTTTAG
>JAQGHS010000892.1 GCA_028291605.1 Planctomycetaceae bacterium
TGGAGCCGATGCTGCAGGCGATGCCGTGCTCGGCGGCATATTCCACGATCACTTTTGAACGATGGATGCCGCCGTTCTTGCCGGGGTAGATGCTGATGACGTCACAGCCTTCGTTGCGAATCAACTCTTTTGCATGGACCAGATTGAAACACATGTCATCGGCCATGACGAGTGGCTTGATCGAGCGGCGAACTTCGGCGATGGCGGCGTAGTCCCCGTCGGGGGTTGGTTGTTCGAACAGGCCGATGTTGCAGTCTTCCAGTTCCTTGCAGGCTGCAATGGCGGTCGCCGCGTCCCAACCGCAGTTGGCATCGATGACCATGTCTCGGCCAGGGCCGGCGACCTCGCGGACGATCCGGACCCGTTCGATATCTTCAGTGGGTTTGGTGCCGACTTTGACCTTCAAGGTTGTGAAGCCCTCGGCGATCAGTTCGGTCGCACGCTGGCGGGTGCGTTCCGGGGGATAGGCTCCGATTGAGAATCTGCAACGAATCGCCAAGGGCCGGCAGGCCCCGCCGAGTAACTCGTAGACCGGCTTGCCTGCGGCTTTGCCTTGAATGTCCCAGCAGGCCATTTCGATGGCCGACTTGGCGAACCAGTTGTGGATGCAGAAACGCTCCATCTGCCGTTCGAGGCCATCAATGTCATGCGGATCGAGTCCGATGACGGCTGGAGCGAGAACGCGCTCGACCATTGACTGAGCCCCCCAGACGGTTTCTCCACTCCAGCGCGGAGTGACGGTGGCTTCACCGACCCCTTCGATTCCCGCGTCGGTCAGAACCCGGACGATCAGGAATTTCGACTCCACGTGTTGTCCCAGGGCAGAAATCATTCGCCGAGCGGGCTTTAAGGGTATGCGGATGGGATAGGTTTCGATCCCTGTGATTTTCATGGTATTCCTGCTGGTTCAAATTGCCGTGCTCGAGCCGGACGTATCAATGAATGTGCATTTTAATGAAAGTGGATCGACAATTCTTCCCTGGGAAGAGACTTGCGCATGATCCACAGCCGCTTGGGAAATCGGAGATGACTATCTACAATCAGAGCCTGAGAGCTGAAATAAATTCCCGCCCGAGACCTACCCTGTGACTCACATTTTTACCACTTTGGCGATCGTGGCTGCCGTTATTACGACTGTCGCGTTTGCCTTGGGAATGAGTATTAGCGATGCAACGCTGCCCTCGGCTCAGACTGTCGTCTCCTATCATTTGCTGGCAGGCTTGGGGGCCTTGATCTTCACGTCGCTGGTACACGCGATTGTCCTCACCTATTTCATGGGAACGGGACGCTGGTTGGAAGAAACGACGACCGCGTATCGGCTCAATTGGCATTTCTACAAAGAGAGCAAGGTGCTGAAGTATCGCACCATTCTGCTGATGATGGTGTGTTTTCTGTTGTTGATTGCGACAGGCGCGTTTGGGGCGGCGGCCGATCCGGCGTCGGCGGTGGGGTTTCGCGGAGCGTGGGGCTTCAGCGGCGGAACGATTCACATGACCATCGCGTTGTTTACCTGGGCATTCAACCTGCTGGTGAATGTTTATCAGTTCCGGGTGTTAACGCGGAATGGCGAGATCGTGAATGCAGTGCTGGTTGAGGTGCGTCGCATTCGAACTGAGCATGGGTTGACTGTTTAAGAGTGTCGTTGATCGCTTCGCGGACAAACGCGTTCGCAGTAACGAGGTGGAACGCCCTTGTGACGTTGACTTCGAATCAGCCTTTACACCACGAAGACGTATGATCGCGGAGCGATCAACGACACTCTGGCTTCGGCAAGCATCTCCTCTTCTGTTATGATGACTGCCTGCGTGTGGAATTGATCTTTGGCGTCGCATCGGATTTTGGCTCTTGTCTTCGTCTTCCGCACAGTCTGAATCTCGACCTTCCGGTGGCCTGGGCCGACAAGTCATTGAGTTCTTCGTGTGCCTGGCGCTGGCCGTCATTCTCTTCAAAGCCTTTCTGATTGAAGGCTACGTGATTACCACGGGGTCGATGGCTCCCACGTTGTTGGGCTATCACAAGCAAGTCATCTGCCCCAGTTGCGGTTGCGAATTTGCATTGGGGATTTCCAACGGTCAGGCGCCGGCTCGGGCCGTTTGTCCCAATTGTGATTTCACTGGGATTGAGAACAGCTCGTTGATGTTCAATGACGGCGATCAGGTGCTCGTCAGCAAGTCGACGTTCAATTGGCGCTGGCCACGCCGCTGGGAAGTGGCCGTCTTTCGTAATCCCAGCGATACGTCCGAGGCCTATGTCAAACGCATCGTAGGCCTGCCCGGCGAGCAAATTCGAGTGAGCCGCGGGGATGTGTTCGTCAATGGCCAGATTGCTCGCAAGACCTTGGATGTGCAACGAGGCTTGCGGATCCTGGTTCATGACCACGCCCACCAACCAGTCGCGAATGAGTCCGATGATTGGCAGCCGCGCTGGACCGGCGATCAACCGTGGTGGCAGCCGCGTTCGGCGGGGTTCGCCGTGGATACACGACCTGAAAAAGACCGGGCCGCGCAGTGGGCCTGGCTGACGTACCGACACTGGATTCGTCGCGGGGGTAAGCACTCGACCAGGCTGAAACTGGCTCAGTGGCCCTCCACTGCAGCTCTGCCCAATCCGAGTTTTGACCCCGTCTTCTACGACGAGAAAACCAGTGAGCTGGTTTGTCGGGGAGCGATGACGGACGAAACTCGGGAACGACTACGGGATTCAGCGAAAGATCGCAAATTCCAAACTGCCATTGAGCAACTCTACACGGAATCGCACATTGCTCCGCTGACCGACTTTTATGCATACAACCGCCAGATTCCAGGCAATGGTGATTCGGCCGTCGTCCGCGATCTGATGGTGGCCACGAAGGTGGATTTTAAGGCGGGACAAGGTGAATTTCGCATCGAAATGAACGATGGCTCGGACGTTTATGCTTGGGTCTTTGATACCCGGCAACAGCAAGTGCGGCTGCAGTTGCGAGGCAGTGCGGCTCCCGTACGGACAGCTCCTCTGCCTGCAAAGTTTGCCCGTGAGACGGCGTTGCTCGAAATGTCGCTTTTTGATCGGCAGGTGATGTGTGTCATGGATGGCAATCTGCTTTTCGAACCTTGGGAGCTTCCCCCGGCACCCCGTGGCAAGACGGCTCCGCGTCGCCAGGCGCGGATTGGTGCGAATGGGATCCGGCTGCACGTCTTGAGTTTACAGTTGTTCCGAGATGTGTATTACACGGCCGACGGAGGGGCCGACACGAAGACTTGGGAGCTGGCGGATCGATCAGATCACCAGGAATTCTTTGTGCTGGGGGATAATAGCCCGATCTCCGTGGATAGCCGATTGTGGGATCGTGAAGTCGTGCTGACATCGCAACTCTTTATGGGGAAGCCGTTTCTGGTTCATCTGCCGTCGCGAACGGCGCAATTGACATTGGGGAACTGGCAGGGACGCCTGCGCGTTCCAGACTTTTCCCGGATTCGCTATATTCGCTAGGTGGAATGATGTTGCGCTTGATGGGAGGGTGAGGCTCCTGCCGAACTGCTCAGTCTGGCGAAGTCCGATAGACACTCGCGGTTCGGCAGGAGCCTCACCCTCCCATCAACCCGATAGTTTTTGTTGAATATCCTGGCATCCACAACGAATACGTTGTCGCCAGATTCTTATTGCGTTTGAAATCAGAAGGCCGAGACATCCATGAGTGCCTCGAATGTATTGTCCGCACCGCTCAGTCCCGAAGGCCAGACGGCTCGGGCCGAGGCGATTCGGATCGCCAAGACTCAACCGGCGACCAAGGTTGAGGCACGGTCGAAGGACGGGCCGCGGGATGGTTGGCGGGATACGATTGAATCGATCGTAATCGCCTTCATTTTTGCGTTTCTGTTCCGCACGTTCATTGCCGAAGCCTTCATTATCCCCACGGGATCGATGGCCGAAACGTTGTACGGCCGGCACAAGGATGTCAACTGTACCCAGTGTGGCACCCGGTTTCGGGTTGGAGCCAGTGAGGAGGTTGATCGTGACAATGGATATTTCCGCTCGGAAGGGCGTTTGAAATACGGCTTTTGTCCGAATTGCCGGTTCCAGATGGATATCGAAGACGAACTGCCGTTCGCTGGTGATCGGATTCTCGTCAATAAATTCCCCTACGAATTCGTCAATCCCAAACGCTGGGAAGTCGTGGTCTTCAAGTTTCCCGAGGATCCCAAGGTCAGCTATATCAAGCGCTTGATCGGACTTCCTGGTGAGACCATTTCGATCCTGGCCGGAGATCTGTTCCGTCAGGAGGGGGATCTGAGCAAGTCCGAGATTCTGCGAAAACCGCCCGATGTCCAGCAGGAAACGCAGATTCTGGTCTACGATAACGACAAGCCGGCCAAGGTCCTGCTCGATCAGGGTTTCCCGGAACGCTGGGCGTCGGTTAAGGGTCTCGATCCCGAACAAGCTGACCCCGCGGGCTGGCAACCTGATGCCACGACCCGATCATTCGCCATCGATGCGACTCAGAAGCCGGCGGACTCGGCCGAGTCCTGGCTCCGATATCGCCATTATGTCCCGCAATCGGTGGACTGGCAGCGGGCATTCGATGGCAAGCGGATCGAGGCAGCTCCGCAGTTGATGCTGATCGCCGACCATTACTCCTACAACAGTGGCTACTGGGGCAGTACCCCGGTCAGCGATCCGGAAAGTGATTCTGTCGGCGAACACTGGGTCGGAGAACTGACCTTGAATTGTCAGTTGGAAGTCCTGGCCTCGCAGGGGCAGGTGACGCTCGAACTGGTCGAGGGGCGACGCAAGTATCATTGCGATTTCGACCTGGCCAGCGGTCGCACGACCCTCAGCTATCAGGACGAATCCTTCCGCAAGGGGGCTCAGGGAACCCTGGAAGATATCGCTGTGGGTGAGGACGTCACGGCGGTGGGGAAGGTTGGCAAATATCAGTTGGTCTTCGCGAATGTCGACGATCGCCTGTTGCTATGCGTCAACGGCAAGTGGATCGATTTTCAGAACCAGGGCCAGCCCGTGGATGGTTCCTATGAATTTCCTCAGCTCGTTGCCGAGAGGATACCCACGCATCAGGATTTGTCGCCGATTGGTGTCGCTGTGCGGCAGGCCAATGTGCGCGTCAGCAAGTTGCTCGTCGAACGCGATACGTACTACACCAACAAACGAGATCGGGATCCTCATAATCCCCGGATGTTGCTGCAGGATCCGACACGCTATGCGAATGACTATGCCAAGTTCATCGAAAAGGACCGCTTCCCCCTCTCCCCCGATGAGTTTCTGGTCTTAGGGGATAACAGTCCGCGCAGCCTGGACAGCCGGTTATGGGAGCAGCGGGCCACGCATCCTTATGCCGTAAATCGTAGTTTGTTGATCGGCAAGGCGTTTCTCATTTACTGGCCGCACGGAGTTCCGTTCCCCAATCGTCGCGGGTTCACTCCGGAATTTATGAAGAAATACGCCGGAAATCTGTTCTACTTCTGGCATCAGGAGACCAAGCGCGACGAGCAGGGCAACGAGTATCACGAGAACACCAACTACCCGGCCAATGCGTTTCCGTTCTTGCCGCAGCCGATGCCGTGGATGGCGAAGGATGGCCGTTGGTTTAAGTGGATTCGGTAAGATTTGGACTGCGGCGATTCATCGCCGCTTTCATTTTCAGCCTCAGGCCGCCGGATCACTTGCAAAGTCCACGACAATATTGGCTCCGAAGCCATTTCCAATCGAAATGAAAAGCGGTGATGAATCACCGCAGTCCAAATGGGCTCAGGGCGACATCTGCCAAAAGAAAGATCGCCGTGGCCGTTCAGAGGGGGGTGAACGACGACGGCGATCGGGAAACGGACGTCACTTGCACGCAGCACAAGTCACGCCAGTTGGTCGCGATCCGCAATTGCGGTAATGAGGGCGGAGGTTTTGGCCCGCCAGTGTATTGATCGGCCGGTCGTTACGACTTCTTCAGAATTCGCATCGCGAGTCTGGTTCGGCGGGTTTTGGCGACTGTAAGGTTGGCTTCGGATTCGTCTGTTCACAAGTTCCAGGTCGAAATATCCAAAATCGCCAAGACTTCGGGGTCTATCGCAACTGCTGTCAGAACTCCTGGCGAGTCCTGCTACGAGTAGGGTTCGGGCTTCCACATATTCACGCAATTTCGCTATCGATTCCCCGGATTCCGCTGGCATTCCTGCAGGTAACCTTGCAAAATGGAGCCTGATTCGAGCTGAGCAAGGAATTGCCTGGTTCGCAGTTCATCTTCAATGCATCATGAGCGGGGGATAAGCACCTTTTGTGCTGGGCCGCCCCGCTTGAAATCTGTCTCTCTGGTGCAGAATCGAACTTATTCTCGAATTTGCATTTGAGAATGGACCAGTTGTCGGTTTAAGATGATTATCGGATTAAGGTCTGCGTGCCGCCGGACATTTCATTTGATCCATTTGAATCCCGGGTTGCCTGCAGAAAACGGTGAATTCTTCCGACTTTGATCAGCTTGATCAACTGGGTTGGGGATTTGACCGGCCAGCGAGGGAATGGATGCGAAACACTCGTCAGAGCTTCTGACCAATTGAGTCATATATGCAGGTGTTGCTGAGGATTGCGAACGGAAAATCCAACGTGCGGAAGGTCCGAATTCAATCGGATACCGTAATTGGACGAAGTCCGGAGTGCCAACTCAAGGTGGCCTCGAATCAGATCAGTCGACGGCATTGCCAGATCGTGATTCGCGACACGGTGGTCGCTATCAAGGATTTGGGAAGCGCTAATGGTACGTTCGTAAATGGACGGCAAGTCCCCCCCGAGGTGGAAATTCCACTGACTCCGGGGACTCGAGTCATGCTGGGCCCCCTGCAATTTACGGTTGAATACGATTTGCCTGGAATGCCTGCCGTCGCGGTGGCTGCACCCAGCGAAGCGGTAGTTGCGGAACCCGCCGCTGAGGCACCAATGGTGCAAGTGGCTGTGGTTGAGCCTCAGTTGCAACCTCAAGTTCATGTCGAAACATTGCAGGTTGTACCGCCAGATGGCCAGACCCCCTTTCCACCCTTTGTTGTCGTTCCGCCGCAACCAGTCCCCCCCCAGCACATTCCTCCTCAGCCATATCCGCCGGCTGTCGCCCCTGCCGCTGTGGCCGTGGCGGCACCCGTTGCGCCTGTTAACCATGTTGTGATGCCGCAGGTGCCGCAACC